>JAQXHB010000001.1 GCA_029007015.1 Bacillota bacterium
CCGCGCATTGATGTCCTTGGGGCCGACGGCCGTAACATACAGCGCGCCGGTCGAGCCGTCGACAAAGCAAATATTCGCCATGCCGTCCGACTGATAGATGGTGCACAGATAGTTGTTGCGCGTTTCATCGAGCATGCTGTCCTCGATGACAGTGCCCGGCGTGATAATACGCGACACTTCGCGGCGAACAATCCCCTTGGCCTGTGCAGGGTCCTCCATCTGCTCACAGATGGCCACCTTGTAGCCCTTGGCTACCAGGCGCGATATATACCCCTCGCAACTGTGATAGGGAACGCCGCACATGGGTGCCCGCTCCTTCTGTCCGCAGTCGCGGCCGGTCAGCACCAGATCCAACTCCCGCGAGGCTATATTGGCATCTTCAAAGAACATTTCATAAAAATCGCCCAGACGAAACATGAGTATACTGTCTTTGTTTTGTTCCTTGATTTCCATGTACTGAGACATCATCGGTGACAAATCAGCCATAATATCCTCCGTTGTTTTTTAAGTCTTTTGGGCCGTTCAGGCCGCGTCAATCAGTGGCAGCCGCCGCAGGTCGAACAACTGCCGGTGCACGACGAAGGCTCGCAGGTGTCGGGGTCCTCGCCGGCAATGCACAACTCGATTATGGATGTTACGCGGCTGACCATTGAATCAAGTTCCGATTTGGCCAAGTTAAAAGCCTTCATGTTGTCGTTGCTCATGATTTCGGCGTAGCATGCGCGCATGTCGGCGTTGAGTTTTTGCAGTTTCTCCTTGTCGCCGTCATCGACCTTGTTCATTTCCTCGCTCAGTTGCATGCGTATCAGGTTGAACTCGCCTATCTTAGCCTGAAGCTGCTCGTCAGCGTCGTTTTCCAGTTTTGCCTTTGCATAAGCAACATAACGCTCGTCGCTCTGAATGGCTCTGCCCAGTTCTCTTGCCTTTTCGATAATATCCATTGTTTATTCCTCCAAATTGATTTGTTCACCGGTCAGTATCCAGTTGGTGGCCGATATTATTTTTACAGTGGCAAAGTGACCTACCGCATCGGCAGTGCCGGCAAACTCGATGCCGACATTGCCGCCGGTGCGTCCGAACACCATGCCGCCGTCATTGATTTCTTCGCACAGGACTCGTGCCGTCGTGCCGACCAAAGCGCCGTTGCGCTCGGCGGCTATTCCCTCTTGCAGTTTCAGCAGTTCAGCCATCCACTCGGCCTTTTGCCGGTGGGTAACGGGATCGGGCATCTTGGCCGCCGGCGTGCCCTCGCGCGGGGAGTAGATGAATGTGAACAGCGAGGTGAATTTGACCTCGTCGACCAGAGACAGCGTCTCTTTGAAGTCGTCGTAAGTCTCCCCGGGGAAGCCGACAATTACATCGCTGGTCAGGCTGATATCGGGCATACGCTCGCGTGCCGCACTGATTAGCGACAGATAGGTCTGCCGGTCGTAGCGCCTGTTCATCTGGCTCAGTATGCGGTCACTGCCCGACTGAAAGGGCAGGTGCAAATGCCGGCACACCTTTTTGCAATCGCGCATGGCGTCGAGCAACTCGACGGTGCAGTCCTTGGGGTGCGAGGTCATAAAGCGTATCTGAAAGTCGCCGTCGATGTCGTTTATCATGCGTAGCAACTTGGGAAAGTCGACGCCGTGCGCCTCTCCCTTGCCGTAGGAGTTGACATTCTGCCCGAGCAAGGTAATGTCCTTGAATCCGGCGTCAATCATCTCGCGCGCCTCACGCAGTATATCCTCCGGCAGGCGCGAGCGCTCGCGTCCGCGGACATAGGGCACAATGCAGTATGTGCAAAAGTTGTTGCATCCATACATTATCGGCAGCCAACCTTTGAACGAGCCGTCGCGCCTGACCGGCAGTCCCTCGGCAATAGTGTCGTCGCCCGATATGTCAAAGACGCGTTTCTCGCCGCTTACCAGGCGGTAGATAAACTCGGGCAGGCGGTGTATGCTGTGGGTGCCGAACAGCAGATTGACATATCCGTAACTGCGCTCTATCTTTTGGGCAATCTGCGGCTGCTGTACCATGCAGCCGCACAGCGCGATGATGCAATTGGGACGGCGGCGGCGGTGCGCCTTCAGTGCGCCGACATTGCCGAATACTCTGTCCTCGGCGTGTTCGCGCACGGCGCAGGTGTTGAACAGTATCAGGTCGGCGTCGTCGGCTGAGTCGGCAAAGCAAAATCCCATTTGACTGAGCATACCCTTAATGCGCTCGCCGTCGCTGACATTCTGCTGACAGCCGAAGGTGTGCACAAACGCCACCGGCCGGCGACCGAACCGCGCTGTCAAAATCGGCGCGGCGCACTCGGCAAACGAGCGCTGACGCTCCAACTCCTCGTGCGGTATATTAACGCTAATGTTTGATGCCAAAGGTCAGTCCTCCAAATCAGAAACTATGTTTATAAGTTGGTCGGGGCGGTCGATTATGTACTCGGCACCGTTTGAGAGCAACTCCTCTCGGCCGCGGAATCCCCACAGCACCCCCACCGGATGCGCACCGCAGGCCGTACCGGTGCACATATCGACGCCCGAGTCTCCCGCAAACAGACATTCATCGGGCGACACACCCAGTTGCTTCATGGCCAAATTGGGAGCCGCGGGGTCGGGCTTAAGCGGCCGGTCATCGGTCTGTCCCAAAACAACCGCAAACCTATCCCCGAACATTTCGCTGACAATTTGGCGCGCGGCGGACTCCGCCTTGTTGGTGATGACCGCCAATTTGATGCCGCGCTCGGTCAGCCCGTCAAGCATCGGTATGATGCCGTCATACGGCGCCGTCTTGTCCTTGTAATGCTCACCGTAATAGTCAAGAAAGATACCCAGCGCCTTGGCTCTGGTGCTGTCGTCACGCTTGTCCTCAGGCAAAATCCGCCCTATAAGATTGGGTATTCCGTTGCCGACGAAATAGCGGTATTTATCCACCTCGTGGGTCGGCATATTGAGCATCTGCAGCGTGTGGTTGCCGGCCGCCGCGAGGTCATCGAGCGTATTGCTTAAGGTGCCGTCAAGGTCGAACAGCACCGCTTTAATAACCGTCATGGGCACACCTCTCCTTATAAGATATTATTATACCAAAAGTGCCGCCGTTTTTCAATGGCAAATGGTGATAAAACTGTCGGTCTGTCAAAGAAATTTTGCCGTGCACAAAACAAGCGGTGCCCCCGTTTGACGGCACCGCTTGTGATATTTGCCCTATCAGCCTATCAACTTTTTGAGATAATCGGCCATGACAACGGCCGCGGCCTCGTGGCCGGCAATGCTCGGGTGGCTGTGGCCGCCCTCTTGGTTTTGCGGCAAATCGCAGTAGTAGTAACCGCTTTTCTCGCCGCCAAGCGACTCTAAAACCTGCTTAATAATTTTTTGCCCGGTCGAGCCCATGGCACCGTATGCCCAAACAATCTTGGCATTTGGGTTTTTCTCCCTGATAAGTTTTAGCAATTGCTCTATGTTTGACTTGATTTGAGCAGTAGCGGTCGCACTGTAATTAAAGCCGCTGAAATCATTTGTGCCGAGGTTGACTACAACTATATCGGCTTGGCGCTCAAAATTCCACTGGGCGCCGCGGTTTCTGGCAGTTTTGGGATAGTATTGGACAATATCAGAGCATGTCGCGCCGCTCTGCGCGACGATATTCCAGTCGACGCCCAGCGACTTAGCCGTCAGCATCGCGTACGCTTTCATGCAGTTTTTGTACTCCGCCGAATTTGGTTCATATTCAGCCGTACCGTCGGTCGGATACAAATTGCCGTAGCCGACAGTGATTGAGTCACCAACAAACTCGATGAAAACCTTATTGTCGGCGGGACGCTCGGCCAACTGACCGTTCATCTTGATGGATACAAAATTTATCTGGTCGCCCCAATTCTCAATCTGGCGGTATATCTCAAATTTGTGCAGTCCCTTTTTGAGTCCGGTGGCAACCGACAGCTCAGCATCGACCGTTTTGCCGTCCTCGGCCGATAATTTTACGCGGTCCTGTGTAACCTTTCCGTCGACATAAACGGTGAAAAAACAGGATGTGGTGAGCGTCAAATTCAGGCTGACATCGCCCTCGCAATAGGCGTTGAACAGTATGCCGTTGCCGGGCGAATCGAATGAGAGACTGCTGGCCCCCTTCAAATAACGGCCCATCATTTTGATGTTGTCAACATTCTCGACAGCCGAAAGGGTCTTGGCGGTGTAATCGGCTTCAGCCGCTGAAGTCGGCAGTTTTGCGACAGATGACACCTCTGACGAGACCGGCAAATCCGACGATACCTCTACTTTTGATGACACTTTGGACGACACCTCCGATGAATCTGCGCCCTTATCGGACGAGCCGCACGACGCCATCGACAGCATCAAAAGGGCCAGTGCCGACACCGCGGCAACGGTTGAACGAAACATGGATTTTTTCTTGTTTGTATTCATTTTTATGTCTCCAAAAAACAACAGATATATGTGATAATTTATCAGACTTACGGAGTTCTGCTATTTATTTCTGTTTTTCTTGACCATTATAAACACAAGCACCGCGATGGCCGCCAGCACCGCTTGTGATATTTGCCCTATCAGCCTATCAACTTTTTGAGATAATCAGCCATGACAACGGACGCGGCCTCATGGCCGGCAACGCTCGGGTGAGCACCGCCGCCGTCTCTGTTTGACGGCAGTGTGCAGAAGTAGTAACCGCTTTTCTCTCCGCCGAGCGACTCCAAAACTTCCTTGATTTTTTGTCCGCCCGAACTCATTAAGCCGTACGCCCAAACAATCTTGGCATTTGGGTTCTTTTCTCTGACCAGTTTGAGCAGTTTCTCGACATTTGCCTTTTTCTCTGCCATGGCAGACGCGCCGTAATTATTGTCACCGAAATCGTTTGTACCGAGGTTGATGACAATCACATCGGGCTGGCGCTCAAAATTCCACTCGACATCGCGGTTTCTGGACACTTTGGTGTAAACAGCGGCCGTGTCGGAGCACCTCGCGCCGCCCTGCGCAATGATATTCCAGTCGACGCCCAGCGCCTTTGCCGCCAACGACGCATAGGTTTTCATGCCGTTCTCATATTCCTGCGAAGCCATTGCAGACCCGGCATCGTCACCCGCCTTATACAGGTTGCCGTAGCCGGCGGTGATGGAGTCACCGACAAACTCGATGAAAACCTTGTTGTCAGCGGGACGCGCGGCCAACTGACCGTTCATCTTGATTGAGTTGAAGTTGATGTTTCCCAGCCAGTTTTCGTTCTGGCGGTATATCTCGAATTTGTGCAGTCCCTTTTTGAGTCCGGTGGCAACCGACAACTCAACATCGACCGTTTTGCCCCTTTCGCCGGTCACTTTAGCGCGGTCCTGAGTAATCTTGCCGTCAACATAAACGGTGAAATAGTAAGAGTGGAACCGCTCATCCTCATTGCCCGAGGTGCTGACCGTCAAATTCAGGCTGACATCGCCCTCGCAGTAGGCATTGAACAGTATGCCGCTGCCGGTCGCATCAAACGACAGACTGCTGGCCCCCTTCAAATAACGGCCCATCATCTTGATGTTGTCAACATTCTCGACGGCCGAAAGGGTCTTGGCGGTGTAATCGGCTTCAGCCGCTGAAGTCGGCAGTTTGGCGACAGATGACACCTCTGACGAGGCCGGCAAATCCGACGACACCTCTGCTGTTGATGACACCTTGGACGACGCCTGCGATGAATCTGCGCCATTATCGGACGAGCCGCACGACGCCATCGACAGCATCAAAAGAGCCAGTGTCGACACCGCGGCAACGGTTGAACGAAACATGGATTTTTTCTTGTTTGTTTTCATTTTTATGCCTCCAAAACAACAGATATATGTGATAATTTATCAGACTTACGGAGTTCTGCTATTTATTTCTGTTTTTCTTGACCATTATAAACACAAGCACTGCGATGGCCGCCAGCACCGCCGCCGACACTGATATGATAATGGCAATCATTCCGCCCGAGAGGGAGTTGCCCGACGAAACATAGATGTCGCTCGATATATTCTTATCATTTTCAGAGGAAGTCACCTCGACAGCCGACTTTTCGGCCAGCACAAAGGTGCCGGGGGCGGCGGCGGTAAACTGAATCTTGCCGTCGGCCACCTCAAACTCAACCTCGGTCATGTCGCTGTCGGTCATCAGGTATAGAGCCGCCGTTTCGGCGGTTATGCCCGATGACAGCGGCATGTAAACGCGCACCGCCTTGCCCGGCTGTACGCTCACGCCGTCGGCGCCGACAAAGTCAATCTCGTACAGTCCGACGCATCCGGCCACCTTTGCCTTGGCGGCGTCAAACTTATCGCCTGAATCGGCCGCGCTCACCTTGAGTGAAACTTGGCCCGTAAATGCGCCATCATCGGCCTCGACCTTGATGCCGGTAACGGTGTCCTCGCTCTGCGGAGGGATGGTCTGCACCGTTTTTTCACCACAGCGCTTGCAGGTGCCGCTCATTTCGCCGGCCGATGACAGGGTGGGCTGTTTGGTTACCGTCGGGTCGTCAAAATCATGTTTCAGCGAGGCAATATCCTTGGTTTCCTCATGGTTGCAGGTTTTACATGTGCGCTTTTGCTGTCCCTTTTCGGTGCAAGTGGCCTCTTTCACAGTCGTCCACGCGCCGTAGGAGTGCCCCGTCGCCGCGATATCCTTGGCCTCAGCCTTGCCGCACACAGAGCAGGTGCGCTTCTGCTGTCCCTTTTCGGTGCATGTGGCCTTTTTCACAGTTGTCCACGCGCCGTAGGAGTGCTGACTGCAGTTAACGGTCAGCGTACCGGCCACGACCGATGTGGCAACATCTGCGCCGCTTGCATCGGAGCAAACGCGCACAGTAATGCCAATCGGGTATGATTTGACTGGCGCGCCGGCGTTAACAGTAAAGGTGATTTTGAGCAAAACGCCGTTGGCCGTCGAGTTGGAAGCCGAATCCCACGACGGGTTGTTGCCGTTGGTAAAATCGGACATAACACTGCCGTTGGCATAGGTTGCCGTCATCGCCGTTTTGTCATATGTAGGGGTAACGGTCAGTCCGGCGATGCCGGTATTGCCCGAAACCGAGACATTTACCGTCACCGAGCCGCCCTGCTTGACCGATGCTGAACCGACGGTGATTTTAACCGGCGAGGCCGCCGCGGGCATGATAAATGCCGATGAAACCATGATAGCCACGGCCGCCACCGCAGATGCTATCGAACCGAAAAACTTTCTCATGAGACAAACCTACTTTCCCAATGTGACACTTGAAGTCTGCGTGTCGTAGTCAAAATTTACAATGTACTGACGGATAAGTATAACATCCTTGATATCTATACCGCCGTCGGTGTTGGCGTATGCACCCAGCCCCACACTGACGGTAGAGGTCTCGGTGTCGTAGTCAAAATTGACAATGTACTGGCGGATGAGTATTACATCCTTGATGTTTACCGCTCCGTCGCCGTTTGCGTCGCCCGCAACGGCAATGGTCAGCGACTGCACCTCGGTCCCGCCGTCCATCAGTTTGAGAGTCATGCCAGTCTTGACCCTTGTTGTGCCCGAAACCGGCGACTGTCCGTCATAGACCGCAAGATAGCCGCTCTCATTAAACCGGCCGATGAGTTCGGACGCTGTGGTTTCCGGCGACACCGAATAGACACAGCCCGATTTAACGGGGTAGTAACTGCCGGTTATCTCGCCGGGCACCTGACCGGACGCGGCCGCTACGGTTATACTGCCGCCGGCATAGCCGAGGTCGCTGACTGTATGGGTGGAAATGTCGGTCGAGCCGGCCGCCTTTGTGTTAAGAGTGATGCCGCTGACCGCACTCACAATAGGTGTGATGCACGCCGTCTTGTCAACACTGCCGGCCGCGTTGTCCGCCACTCTGAACTCCATCTCAAACATAACGCCGTTTGAGCGCGCGAGCGCGGCGGCGTCGATGAAAAACCTCTCGCCGGCTCTGTCGTCGGTCTGCGCTATCAGCCGAAGTCCTGTCGCCGTATCAGCCGTAATGAGCGAGCCGTATGTAACCATACCGTCAAACGGCGATGACCACACACAGCCGTTGCCGTCGGTAACAGGCGCCGCCACACTGCGGTCAAAATCGACCGACAGCACCGCACACGCCATAACGCCGTCGTACACAGACGATGACAAATCGGCGCCGACGGTGCCGTTGCCGATAATGCCGTCATAGTTGCTCAGCACAAACTGAACGCGAAAGCGGTCGCCCGCCTCTAACTTGGCACCCGATAGGTCGGAGCCGTCGATACCGACCGCCCTCAAAGATACCGTCAGTTTGTCCTCGGCGGCCGCAGTCAGCGGACACATTAGCAGGCACAAAGCGACGGCGCAAATAATACAAGTAAGTTTCTTGGCCAATTTTCCAACCACCTTTTGCGTGTTAAATTGCTGAAAAAAACGGTGTTTCAAAACAATTGCATACATATATACAATATCCTAAATTATTCAAAAAGTCAATCAATAATTAGTGCCAATTGAACAAAAATAAGCACGCCTGCCAAAATGGGCAAGCATGCTTATCGGCGCTCGGTTTTACAGCGCAAAATATCGGATTTTAAGGTCTGCTCCAACTCATCAAGCGACGCAAACCTGCGCTCATCTCTGATAAATTCGAGCAACTCTATGCGCAACTCACGGCCGTACAAATCGCCGCTGTAATCAATTATAAATGTTTCTGCAAGCGGTCGGTCAGCCTTATATGTGGGGCGAATACCCACATTGGTAGTTGCGTTGTACTGCACGCCGTCAATGACCGTGCGTGAACGGTAAACTCCAAATCGCAGAGGCGCACTGTCGGCGGCAATCAATTGGTTGACGGTCGGCACGCCTATCGTCCTGCCGCGCTTATCTCCGTCGATGACAAGGCCGGATATCGAATAGGGGCGTCCGAGCATGACGGCCGCGCTCTCAACATCGCCGTCGGCCAAAAATTGCCGTATGGCGCTCGATGACACATCACCGACACTGCTGCTTACGCAGTCGCACACCGTACAGCCGATGCCCCTCTCTTGGCAAAAGCGGGTTATCAGGCCCACATCGCCGTCGGCATCGCGCCCAAAGCGAAAGTTGTATCCGCAGCAAATGTGATTGGCTCCCATTTCGTCGGTCAGCATGGTCAGATAGTCCGTCGGGGACATATTCCTGATATCGGCAAAACTGAGTTGCACCACCGTCGTAATGCCCAGTTTTTCAAACTGATTATAGCAGTCGGCTCGGTCGGCAACGCGCCCGCCGCCGCGGCCGAAATACTCGCGCGCCGACACATCGCTGGTGACCACCGCCGGTACAAGACCGGTCGCCACCGCCGACGAAATGACCGCTCGGTGACCGATATGAACGCCGTCAAATGTGCCGAGCGCTACTGCACAGCGGCCAATAAACCTCGGCTCATATTCAATGTTCATGCCCCGTCACCCCCTGCTGTAAGGCACTTTACAAGCAACATGCCCGACGCCTCATCCACCTGACCGAGGCCGACAAATTGCCCGCCGTACACCCGCACAAGTGAGCCGTCCTGCGCCTGAGAGTGAAACTTAACCCGCTCGAGCATAAGTTGCCCGCCGTTCATAAATCGGCTCGTCTGCGCCTCGGTAATGTCGGCCCGAGGCAGGTGCATCACCGCGCGGTCGGCCGACATCAAATGAGCACTCGGGTCGGCCTCAATCTGCTCCAAAGTGGCACATTCAGCGATATCAAAACCAGCGGTATAGGTGCGCCTGAGCCCGGTCATGGTGGCGCCGCATCCGAGCGCAGCGCCGATGTCATCAACCAGACTGCGTATATAGGTACCCTTTGAGCACCTGACATCTACCGTGTATCGGTTTTCACCTGTGTGCGCGACCAGTTGCAGAGAGTGGATTGTCACATCTCTCGGCGCACGCTCCACCTCAATGCCATCGCGAGCCAAATCGTACAGCCTGCGGCCGTCCTGCCTGAGCGCCGAATACATCGGCGGCGTTTGCTGGATACGGCCACGGAAATGCTCAAGCACGCCGCGCACCTCCTCCTCGCCGCACCAAACCTGACTGCGTGTCAGCACCTGTCCGGTGCAGTCGAGGGTGTCGGTGGTGTAGCCCAGTTCAAACTCGGCCGTGTAACCCTTGTCCGACTCAAGCATCAAACTGCACAGCCGCGTGCCGCGCCCGAGCAACACCGGCAGTACGCCGGTCGCCATCGGGTCAAGTGTGCCCGTGTGCCCCGCGCGCTTTTGACCGTAAATTCGGCGCAGTTTGGCCACAGCGCCGAAAGAGGTAATTCCGCCGCCCTTGTCAAGCAGTATCAGCCCTTGCATCCGCTCTGCTCCATTTCATCGGCAACGGCGCCGAGCAGCCTCTGCTTGGCCTCCTCTGCGCTCATATGCAGTTGACAGCCGGCGGCACGAGCGTGACCGCCGCCGCCCAGACGGGCGCATATCGCAGACGCATTTATGGGCGCATGGGTGCGAACACTGACCTTATATTGGTCGCTGTTCATCTCCTTGAGAGTGACACCGATTTGCACGCCCTCTATCTGGCGCGGCAGAGCCGCCAGCCCATCCAACTCGATCGAATCAATCATCTGTCGCATCTCGTTTGTGACGGTCATCAGGGCACAGCGGTTGCCAAAGTGATATTCAATGCTCTCAAGCGCCATTCGCTCGACCTCAATGCGGCCGCGCGACTTTGTCTCGAACATGATGCGGTTTATCTCGCCGGCCGCCGCGCCCAGTTCAATCAGATGGGCGGCAATGCGGTGGGTGTCAGCCGTACAGTTAGAGTAGCGGAAGCACCCGGTGTCGGTCGATATGCCGGTAAATAGAGCGTCTGCCGTGATGCTGTCAATCGGCACGCCCAACTGCTTTATCAAATTGTAGACATTCTCGCAGTTAGCCGCGGCCATGGGGTTGATGAAGTTGCGCTCGGCGTAGCCGGTATTGGACGCGTGATGGTCAATACACAACTGCACCCGCTCGCCGTACTGCTCACGCAATGTGCCGAGCAGTAACACATCGGCCAAATCGACCGCTATGACACACTCATCGTCAAACTGTTGCATCGGCACCTTGTCGGTAAAATAAGCATACCTCGACGGAATGGGGTCGGAGCAAATCACCCGCACGTGCTTCGAAAGTTGTTGAAGCACATGGCACAGGGCATATCCGGAGCCGACGGCATCTCCGTCCGGAGATGTGTGCAGCAGTATGGTAAAGTTGTCGTTATCCATCAGAAATGCGGCGGCCGCCGACAAATCAGTCATTATCCTCACCTTCATTCAGGCTGTCTATCATGCGCGCAATATCGGCGCTGTGCTCGATGGAGTTGTCGGCTATAAACCGAAGTTCAGGCACCTTGCGCAGGCTCATGCGCGAACCCAGTTCACGGCGAATGTAGCCCTGCGCGTTTTTTAGCCCAACGACGGCCGATTTGGCCGCCTCAAACCCCTCCATGGCACCGACATATATTTTTGCATAGGACAAATCATTGGTCACATCGACATGCACTATGCTGAGCAACAGGTCGCTGACCCTCGGGTCCTTGACCGACCGCAGAATGTCAGCCAACTCGCGCTGAATGTCGGTGGCAATCCTATCGATTTTATATCCCATATATTAGTCCTCTCTGTATTCCTCGACGGTGAATGCCTCGAATACATCTCCGATCTTGATGTCGTTGAATTTTTCCAGTCCGATGCCGCACTCATATCCCTGCGAAACCTCTTTGACATCGTCCTTAAACCGGCGCAGTGAATCCATCTTGTCGACGGCAATGATTATGCCGTCGCGCACAACGCGAATTTCGCTTGAGCGGAACACTTTGCCCTCGGTGACATAGCAGCCGGCAACGGTGCCGACATTGGAGATTTTGTAAACCTCGCGCACTTCAATGCGTCCCTGTTCAACCTCGCGGAATTTCGGCGCCAGCATGCCCTTGATGGCCGACTGAATTTCCTCAATGCAGTCGTAAATGACACGGTACAGGCGGATATCCACACCGTCGCGCTCGGCCACATCGCGTGCGCCCGCATCCGGACGGACATTAAATCCGACAATGATGGCGTTAGAGGTGTTGGCCAGCATGACATCGGACTCGTTGACGGCACCGACGGCACCGTGAATGACCTTTACGGCCACCTCCTCGTTGCTCAGTTTGACCAGCGACTGGCGAACAGCCTCGACCGAGCCCTGAACATCGGCCTTGACGATGATGTTGAGTTCCTTGGTCTCGCCCTCCTGCAACTGGCTGAAAAGGTTATCCAGAGTAACCTTTTGAATGGCGCTCCACTGCTCCTCTTTCTGGCTGTGCTTGCGCTGTTCAACCAGTTCGCGTGCCAAGCGCTCATCGGATACGGCGTCGAATGTGTCGCCGGCGGCCGGCACCTCGTCCAGACCGGTTATCTCGACCGGCACCGACGGGCCGGCATTTTTCATACTGCGGCCGTTCTCATCAAGCATGGCTCTAACGCGTCCGACGGCGGTGCCGGCAACGATAATATCACCCTTGTTGAGGGTGCCCTTCTGCACCAGCAGAGTGGCGATGGGGCCTCGTCCCTTGTCAAGGCGCGCCTCGATGACGACGCCTCCGGCGCGGCGGTTGGGGTTGGCTTTGAGTTCGAGCATGTCGGCAACCAGCAAGACATTTTCGAGCAGGTTGTCAATGCCCTCGCCCGTCTTAGCCGAAACCGGCACACATATAACATCGCCGCCCCACTCCTCCGGCACCAGTTCATGCTCGGTGAGTTGCTGTTTGATGCGGTCGGGGTTGGCACCCGGTTTATCCATCTTGTTGATGGCCACCACGATTTGCACCTTGGCGGCACGAGCGTGGTTGATGGCCTCTATGGTCTGCGGCATGATGCCGTCGTCGGCCGCAACCACCAGAATGGCAATATCGGTCGATTTGGCGCCGCGCTCACGCATCGAGGTGAACGCCTCGTGGCCCGGTGTGTCGAGGAAGGTCAGTTCCCTGTCTCCGAGGCTCACGCGGTAAGCGCCGATATGCTGGGTGATGCCGCCCGCCTCTGTGGCGGTGACATTTTTGTCACGGATGGCATCGAGCAGTGATGTCTTGCCGTGGTCGACGTGACCCATTACGCAGATTACCGGACTGCGCGGTACCAAATTCTCGGCGCTGTCCTCGGTATCGTCCATGATTCTGTCCTCGATGGTCACCACCACCTCGCGTTCAACCTTTGCGCCCATTTCGGTGGCGATGAGGTAAGCGGTGTCGAAGTCAATCTCCTGCGTTACAGTGGCCATAACGCCCATTTTCATGAGTTCCTTGATGACCTCTGCCGCAGTTTTTTTCATCTTGGCGGCCAAGTCGCCCACCGTTATGCTGTCACCGACGGTAATCTGAATGGGCGTCTTCTTGATGCGCTCAAGTTGTATGCGGCGCAGTTTGTCGGCCTCGGTCTCGCGCTTCGGCCCCTTCTTGAAGTTCTGCTGATTGTTGCGTTTCTTTATCTGCTGACGGCGGCCGCTTTCAGAGGTGTTAACACCCCTTGCGCCCGCAATGTTCTCGTACTTTTCGTTGTAGCGGTCCAGTTCGACATTGGCAGTGCGCGTGTCGATATGGCGCACCTCGGCAGGCCCGCGGTTGGGCTGCTTTGACTCGCCCTTTTTCTTTTCAGGGCGCACGATTTTGATGGGCTCACCTTTCGGCTGTTCAGCCTTGGCCTTTTCGCTCCGCGGCTTCTCGGCGTCAGCCTTTTTAGCAGACTCATCCTTTTTAGCGGCCTCAGCCTTTTTAGCGGCGGCGGCTGCGGCAGCCAGTTCATTGGCAATGCGCTCCTGCTCGGCCTTTCGCTCAGCCTTGGCCTTTTCGGCCGCGGCAAGACGCTCCTGCCTTGCCTTTTCGCCCTTTTCAAAGTAACTGTCAAAACTGTCCACCTGATGTGACTGTGTCAGATGGTCAAAAACTATATTCAGTTCATCCTCGTTAAGAGCGGTCTGACTTTTCTTGGCCTCGTTAAAATGCTTCTCAAGCAAGGCCATAATGTCCTTGCTCGGTATGTCAAAATCCTTTGCGACCTCATGAACTCGGTATTTAATCATCATACGGAATCATTCCTCCCCTATCAGTGGTTTTGAAGCGCCGCCAATCGCTGCGCTATGCCGTCATCGGTGACGGCTATGACGCCGGCGCGACTGCCGACAGCGTGACCCAGTTGGTCGATGGTGTAGTCGACGCCAATGCAGTCAATGCCGGCTTTGTCGGCGGCAAATGCCGCCTCTTTGGCCGATTTGCGGGATATGTCGCCGGCCGTGATTATCAGTTTTGCCTGACCGTCGGCCGCGGCCGCCGCAGAGCGTTCCAGCCCGAAGCAAAGCTTCCTCGCGCCTGAGGCTATGCCCAATAATCCCAAAAATTTATCATTGACCATTGTTTGCTATCTCACTCTCCATGGTGTCGTATATCTCATCCGGAATGGTCATCTCAAAGGTGCGGTCAATGCGCCTGTTGCGGCGCGCCTTTTTCAGGCACTCAGCCGACGGGCAGATGTATGCGCCGCGTCCGCTCCGCTTGCCGGTCGTGTCAAGCGACACCGCGCCGTCGGGCGACTTTACCACCCGTATCAGTTGGCGCTTGGGCTTCATTTCACCGCAGCCGTTGCACATTCTCATTGGTTGCTTGCGTTGCTGCACAAAGTACACCTCCGGTTGAATTTTATTCGCCGTAGAAGCCGCTCTCGGGGCGGATATCAATCTTCCACCCGGTCAGGCGTACGGCCAGACGGGCGTTTTGTCCGCCGTTGCCGATAGCGAGCGACAACTGGCTGTCCGGCACGGTCGCCTTGCAAGCCTTACTGCCGTCCTCGGCCAGTTCAACGCCGACCACCTTAGCGGGGGAAAGGGCCTCTTTGATAAACTCTGCGGGGTCATCGCTGTACTTGACAATGTCGATTTTTTCACTGCCCAGTTCCTCAAGTATCTTGCTGACGCGGGTGCCGCGCGGCCCTATGCACGAGCCGACAGCGTCGACATTGCTGTCCTTTGACCAAACGGCAATCTTGGTGCGTGAGCCGGCCTCGCGCGAGATGGCCTTGATTTCGATGGTGCCGTCAAAAATCTCGGGCACCTCCATCTCAAACAGGCGCTTGACCAGTCCGGGGTGGGTGCGCGAAATCATCGCCTTGGGCCCCTTTTCACTCTCGCGTACATCCACAACAAACACCTTTATGTGCTGTCCCTCAAAGAAGGTCTCGCCGGCAACCTGCTCTGAACGCGGCAGTATGGCTTCAGAGTTGCCCATTGATATGGCGGCGTTGCCGGTGACGGGGTCAATGCTGAGCACTGTGGCCGACACCAGTTCCTGATTTTTGCTCTGAAACTCGGCCAGCGTGCGGTCGCGTTCAGCATCCTTGATGCCGGAGCGAATAACATTCTTGGCCGTCTGAGCGACGATGCGTCCGAATTTCATCGTGTCCAGCGGAATCTGAACATAGTCGCCCGCCTGAGCCGATTTATCGTACTGCGCGGCATCGGCAACAGAAATCTCGGTGTTCGGGTCGGTCACCTCGTCGGCCACCAACTTGCGAACATACACATCAAAGGTGCGCTCGCCGCAGTCGATATCGCAGAACACTATATCGTTGCCGCCGTAATCGTGCTTGGCGGCGACGGTGATGGCCGAAGCAATCTTTTCAGCCAGGTATTCGGCCGGTATGCCCTTTTCCTTCTCCATCATTTCCAGTGCGAGAAAAAATTCGTTGTTAGTCATTTTTTATAATCAATCCTTTCATTGTATATCGTGTTAAAAGAGATCGGCGTCGTCATTGAGTTTGACCGACGCGATTTCGCCCTTGGCAAAGGTGCGCTCGGTGCCGTCTATGTTAAGTGTAACATCGCCGCTGTATGCCGTCAGCGCACCGACAAAGTCGCGCTGACCGTCAATGGGGCGTATCAGGTGCACGCGCACCTCCTTGCCCATGACGGCCTCGAAGTGCTGCGGACGGGTCAGCGGTCGGCCGAGGCCGGGCGATGACACCTCCAGATAATAGCCGACGCTGATGGGGTCGTGCTCATCCAGTACCGGGTCGATGGCGCGCGACATGTTCTCACAGTCGTCAATGAGCACGCCGCCCTCCTTGTCGATGGTGATACGCAGGTACATGTCGGCTCCCTCTTTTTGAAACCGCACATCCCACAGTGTCAGCCCCAGCCCGTCGGCAATGGGCTGTGCCAGTTGACGGACAATTTCTTCGGTGCTTTGCTTTGCCACTCGAAAACCTCCTAACAAAACTGAAAGAGCGGGTCGCCCCACTCTTTCCTTAAAACATCTTACAATCAGTATATTACCATATATTTTTGATAAATGCAAGCATTTTTTATTCGCGCTCAAAGCGGGCCCCTGCGCGCCGGCTGCAGCAGGCGGCTATTCCTCCATTTGCTTGCCGAGAAAGGCGGCCGCAACCTGCGCCAACTTTACCTCGGCATCGCCCGGCACATAGTTTTGCTCCGGCAAAAGCAGCACCACCGAGCCGCATACATCTCCTGCTGAAATGATGGGGCAAATGACCCCCGCCGTGTGCTCAACGCCCTCAAGAGGCTGAATCAGTTTAATTTCACCGCGGCGCACGCTGTACTGCCGTCTCGCCTCTGCGATGTCTTCGAGTTGCGGCGAAACGCGGCGCTCAAGCACCTCTTTGCGCGACACACCGGCCGCGGCAATGCAGTGGTCGCGGTCGCAAATGACCACCGGCATATCGCAGTTTTTGACGATGGCGTCGGCATACTGCGTTGCAAAGTCGGACAACTCGCCAATGGGCGAATACTTTTTGAAAATGACCTCGCCGTCGGTGTCGGTGTATATCTCCAGCGGGTCGCCCTCGCGGATACGCATGGTGCGGCGGATTTCTTTGGGTATAACTACACGACCAAGGTCGTCGATGCGCCGCACGATTCCAGTTGCTTTCATATATAAATCTCCTTGTTTACAAATTTGTACCTTTAGTATCTGTCAAGTAAGGAGATTTATACTGCGCAAAAGCAATCGTTTTTATCAACAACCGTCAGTTGTAAAAAATACTATTTGCAGTTGGTTGCATCTTTATTTTTTATAAGTAAAATAAAAGAAAAGGAGGATGTATTATGAATTTAGGTAATGCCATCAACAAACTGAGAAATGATGCCCATCTTTCCCAAGAACAG
>JAQXHB010000002.1 GCA_029007015.1 Bacillota bacterium
GGAAGAACCAAAACTGGCGATTATCAATGTATCTCCCGAAGTGTATGATATCTTTGATATGACCGGCTTTACCGACATGGTAACTGTTGAAAAGGCATACCGCCGGTTGAGTGTGGATGGCTGTGAGTTTATTGCAAAAGGCGCCAACGGAGCGGTTTATCGCTACGATGACGAAACCATTGTCAAAACTTATTATAACAAGGATGCTCTGCCCGAAATTCAGCAGGAGCGTGAAAATGCGAGAAAAGCCTTTGTTCTTGGTGTAAATACCGCCATTCCTTACGGTATCGTCCGGGTGGGGGATGGGTACGGTACTGTAACAGAATTGCTGAATGCCAAATCCATATCCAAACTGATTAAAGAAAATCCGGAGGACCTCACACAGGCGGTGGCTTACTATGTGGACACTATTAAGCACATTCACTCCATCGAGGTGAAAAAGGGAGAACTGCCCGATTTTAAGGAATGGGTTCTGGATTGGGCGGATTTCTTAAATGACTACCTGCCGGCGGATAAGGCCAAAAAACTACATGACCTTATAAACACTTTGCCTGAAAGCAAATATATGATGCACGGTGATTACCATACCAATAATATTATGGTGCAGAACGGCGAAACGCTACTGATTGATATGGATACCCTTTCCATCGGTTGTCCTATGCTGGAATTTGGTTCCATGTATAACGCATTTGTTGGCTTCTCTGAATTGAATCATGAAAATGTAAGGGATTTCCTTGGCTTTGATTTTGAAACAGCGGGAAGATTCTGGAGAATGTCCCTTGCCCGTTATCTTGAAACAGAGGACGAATCGGTAATAAACAGCGCAGAAGAAAAGGCAAGGGTTATCGGATATACTCGAATTTTGCGTCGTTCAATACGCAGAAACGAAGCCGCAACCAATATAGAGCATTATAAAAAGCAACTTACCCGGTTACTTGACAGGGTTGATACATTAAACTTCTAATCACAAAATTTCAAGTGGTTTATTAAATAACAGCCCAAAGTGTTTATGAATTACACGAATGGAATGACCTATAATAATCATATCAAATGGGGGCGAGAATATGCCGGACAAGTTTATATTACACAGTAATTACAAGCCGACGGGCGACCAGCCCGAGGCTATTGAAAAACTGACCGATGGTGTTAAAAAAGGCCTCAAAGAGCAGGTTTTGCTGGGTGTTACGGGTTCTGGAAAAACCTTTACCATGGCGAATATTATTGCCAATGTAAACAAGCCGACATTGGTTCTTGCCCACAATAAAACCCTCGCCGCACAGCTTTGCAGTGAGTTCCGCGAATTTTTCCCTGAGAACGCGGTAGAATATTTTGTTTCCTACTATGACTACTACCAGCCGGAGGCCTATGTGCCCGGCACCGACACATATATCGAAAAAGATTCGGCAATAAATGACGAAATCGACAAGTTGCGTCACTCGGCTACCTGCGCGCTGTCGGAGCGCAGTGATGTCATCATCGTTGCCAGTGTGTCCTGCATATATTCTCTCGGCAATCCGATTGACTACCGCAACATGATAATTTCATTGCGGCAGGGAATGGAGAAACCGCGCGACCAACTGATACGAAAACTGGTCGATTTGCAATATGAGCGCAACGACATCAACTTCACGCGCAACAAATTTCGCGTGCGAGGCGATGTGGTCGAGATATTTCCCGCATACCGCAGTGACCGTGCCATACGCGTCGAATTTTTCGGTGACGAAATTGACCGTTTGTGTGAGTTTGACCCGCTGACCGGCGAGGTGAAAGAGCAACTTCTGCACGCCGCCGTTTACCCCGCGTCGCACTATATTGTTCCGCCTGACAAAATGGGCGACGCGCTTGAGCGCATTGAGCAGGAGATGAATGACCGCGTCGAATATTTCAAGGCAAATAACCAACTTATCGAAGCACAGCGTATTCGCCAAAGAACCGAGTACGACATCGAAATGCTGCGCGAAATCGGCACCTGCAAGGGAATAGAGAACTATTCATCGGTATTGACAGGGCGGCCGGACGGCAGTCAGCCATTTACTCTGCTCGACTATTTCCCGGAGGACTTTTTGCTGATAACCGATGAGTCGCATGTTACTCTGCCGCAGGTGCGCGGCATGTTCGGCGGCGATCACGCACGCAAAAAGAACTTGGTCGACTACGGCTTCAGATTGCCGTCGGCATACAACAACCGTCCGCTTAACTTCGACGAATTTGAGAGGCACATTCATCAGGCCATCTATGTCAGCGCGACACCCGGTCAGTATGAGCGTGACCGCTCACAGCAGATTGTTGAGCAGGTCATACGGCCCACCGGATTGCTCGACCCGACCGTATCGGTTCGCCCGACAGAAGGTCAAATCGACGACCTTATCGGTGAAATCACCTGCCGCACAGCCAAAAATGAGCGTGTGCTTGTCACCACCTTGACCAAGAAAATGGCCGAGGATTTGACCGATTATCTCACTCACGCCGGCATCAAGGTGCGCTATATGCACCACGACATCGACACCATTGAACGCATGGAGATTATACGCGACCTACGACTCGGTGAATTTGATGTACTGGTCGGCATCAACCTGCTGCGCGAGGGTCTTGACATACCCGAAGTGTCGCTTGTGGCCATTCTTGACGCCGACAAAGAGGGCTTTTTGCGCAGTGAGACATCGCTGGTACAGACCATCGGACGCGCCGCGCGTAATGCCGACGGCAGTGTCATCATGTACGCCGACTGCGTAACCGATTCTATGGCTCGGGCGATAGGTGAGACCGAGCGCCGCCGTTCAATTCAGTCGGCATATAACGAGGCACATGGTATTGTACCAAAATCAATAATTAAAGATGTACGCGATGTAATCGACCTTACGCCGAAAGAGGATAAAGGCAGGCGCGCAAATGCTGAGCGCAGGTTATCCAAAAAGGAGAGGTTGGAACTCATCGACCGGCTGACAAAAGAAATGCGCAACGCCGCCAAACTGCTCGAATTTGAGCACGCAGCCTATTTGCGCGACAGAATTGAGAGCCTAAAGAAAATAAAATAAACAATTTACTTTAATAATTATTTGTTGTAAAATTATATAAAACTACAACTGGGAGATAAGATATTGGCTAACGATAAAATTGTAATTAAGGGCGCGCGCCAGCACAATCTGAAAAATGTCGATTTGGAAATTCCGCGTGACAAACTGATAGTATTCACCGGGCTGTCCGGATCGGGCAAGTCGTCTTTGGCCTTTGACACGCTGTACGCCGAGGGTCAGCGCCGCTATGTGGAGTCGCTCTCATCCTACGCCCGTCAGTTTCTGGGGCAGATGGACAAGCCCGATGTAGACAGCATCGACGGGCTTTCTCCGGCAATATCCATCGACCAAAAGACCACCAGCAAAAACCCGCGATCCACAGTCGGCACAGTCACCGAGATTTATGACTATATGCGACTGCTGTATGCGCGTGTGGGCGTACCGCACTGTCCGGTATGCGGGCGTGAAATTCGTCAGCAGACGGTTGACAGCATCGTTGACCGCGTTATGAGCATGGATGAGGGCACCAAAATTATGGTTTTGGCGCCAATTGTTCGCGGACGCAAGGGCGAATTTGTCAAGGAACTGGAGTCGGCGCGGCGCAGTGGATTTGTGCGAGTTCGCGTGGACGGAAGTATCTATGACATGGGCGAACAGATAAAACTGAACAAAAATCAAAAACATAACATTGAACTGGTTGTCGACCGCCTGGTCATTTCACCGAGCATCAACGGTCGCCTGAGCGACTCTATTGAAACCTCGCTGTCGCACGCCGACGGGCTGGTTATAATTGCCGTTCCGGGCGGCGATGAGACCCTATATTCGCAGAATTATGCCTGTCCAGAACACGGCATCAGCGTGGAGGAACTGTCTCCGCGCATGTTTTCGTTCAACAACCCTTTCGGCGCCTGCCCGGCGTGCTCCGGACTGGGCACATTGATGCAGGTTGACCCTGAACTGATAGTGCAGGATGAGCGGCTTTCACTGCGTCAGGGTGCCATCAAATGCAGCGGTTGGAACAATGTCGATAATAACAATTCTATCGCAAAGATGTATTATCAGGCCATTGCCGACAAATACGGTTTTACTCTCGACACGCCGTATAATGAAATTCCGAGCGAAGGACAGCACGCGCTGATGTACGGCACCGGCAACGATAAACTGACCGTTACACGCGCCGGCGTTTACGGCAGCGGCACATATCAATCGGCATTTGAAGGTATCGTCAACAACATTTCGCGCAGATTTAAAGAAACAAGCAGTGAATACGCCCGAAACGAATTGGAACAGTTTATGTCGGCTACCCATTGCCCCGAATGTCACGGTGCGCGGCTCAACCCGATTGCGCTCGCCGTCACGGTCGG
Organism: Bacillota bacterium; assembly: GCA_029007015.1. GTDB lineage: Bacteria > Bacillota > Clostridia > Oscillospirales > Acutalibacteraceae > SUG1189. The sequence continues at coordinate 4,379 of JAQXHB010000002.1, forward strand.
CGGCATCAACATCGACCAAATGAGCCACATGACCGTATCGGAGGCGCTCGAATTTGTCGACAGCATGAAACTGTCCGAGCGCGATTCATTGATAGCAGAGGGTATTTTGAAAGAGATTAAGTCGCGTCTTGGATTTTTGCAGAGCGTCGGCCTCAGTTACCTGACCCTCAGCCGTTCATCGGCCACACTTTCGGGCGGTGAGAGCCAGCGCATACGGCTGGCCACACAAATCGGTTCCTCGCTGATGGGAGTTATGTATATTCTCGACGAGCCGAGCATCGGTCTGCACCAACGCGACAATGACAAACTGCTCGGTACACTGCGCCGTCTGCGCGACATCGGCAATACGCTGATTGTCGTTGAACACGATGAGGATACCATGCGCGCCGCCGACTATATCGTCGATGTCGGCCCCGGTGCCGGCATACACGGCGGCAACATCGTCGCCTGCGGCACTTATGACGACATCGTCGCGTGCAAGCAGTCGATTACCGGTCAGTATCTGTCGGGTGCAAAGGTTATCCCCGTGCCGCAAAAGCGCCGCGAGGGCAACGGAAAGAGCCTGATTATAAAGGGTGCGAGACAAAACAACCTGAAAGACATTGATGTCGAGATTCCGCTTGGCAAATTTGTCTGCGTAACCGGCGTGTCCGGTTCGGGTAAATCGTCGCTGGTTAATGAGATACTATACAAGCACCTGGCCGCTTCGCTCAACCACGCCAAATGCAGGGCAGGGGAGCACGATGACATTATCGGCATAGACGGGCTGGACAAAGTAATTGACATCGACCAGTCACCAATCGGGCGCACGCCGCGCTCAAACCCCGCCACATACACCGGCGTATTCAACGACATACGCGAATTGTTTGCCGCCACGCAAGACGCCAAAGCGCGCGGCTATTCAGCCAGCCGCTTCTCGTTCAATGTCAAAGGCGGTCGGTGTGAGGCTTGTCAGGGCGACGGCATTGTCGAGATTGAAATGCACTTTTTGCCCGATATATGCGTGCCTTGCGATGTTTGCCACGGCCAGCGGTATAACCGCGAGACACTTGAGGTGCGGTACAAGGGCAAAAACATTTACGATGTGCTCGAGATGACTGTCGAGGAGGGTATGACCTTTTTTGAGAGTGTGCCCAAAATATATCGCAAGTTAAAAACCATGTTCGATGTGGGGCTTGGCTACATCAAAATAGGGCAGTCGGCAATAACACTGTCGGGCGGCGAGGCTCAGCGCGTCAAACTGGCCACCGAGTTGTCAAAGCGTGACACCGGACGCACTATGTATGTGCTCGACGAGCCTACCACCGGTCTGCACACTGCAGATGTGCACCAACTGTTGGGTGTGCTGAACAAACTGGTTGACAGCGGCAACACGGTGGTTGTTATTGAGCATAATTTGGATGTAATTAAGACGGCCGATTATGTCATTGACCTCGGTCCCGAGGGCGGAAGCGGCGGTGGAACTGTCGTTGCAACCGGCACGCCGGAGGACATTGCTGGGTGTGAGCGGTCATTTACCGGCCAATATTTGAAAAAGTTATTAAATTAACAATGTGTTCAATTCTGCGTATGTTTTTTGCATAATGTGTGAGGTACAATCAAAGTGTTCGGATATGTAAAAGTGTGCAAGCCGGAGTTGCTAATAAAAGAATATGAACAGTACAAGGCGGTATACTGCACGCTGTGCAAGCGCATCGGGCGCCGTTACGGTGTCATTGCGCGACTCAGTCTGAGTTATGATTTTACCTTTTTGGCGCTGTTGCAGATGTCAGTTACCGGCGATTGCGGCGGCTATAAGCAGGGCAGATGCGTCTATAATCCGCTCAAAAAATGCGCCTATTGCTGTGGTGCTCAGGCACAGTTCGACCTGACTGCCGCGGCCGAGGTAATTGCTGTGTACTACAAAATGTGCGATTCAGTCGATGACGAAAGCGGTGTCAAACGGCTGTTTTACCGCATAATTCGCGCCATATTTGCCCGTCAGCACCGCAAATCGGCCGAGGCTTATCCCGACATTGAGCAAATTTTCAAGCGATTTTACGAGCGGCAGACAGAGGTTCAGTTCAGTCGCAATAGTTCGATTGACGCCGCATGTGAGCCGACAGCCGATGCAATGGCTGAGCTGTTTGAGTCGGTTGGCATCGGCGACAGTAACCGCCGCATATTATATCGGCTCGGTTACTGTGTCGGCAAGTGGATATACTTAGCAGATGCATTTGATGACATTGATAATGACAGGCGCACCGGTAACTTCAATCCGCTAATTGACACCGACCGAGACGAGGTGCAAGCACTGATGAACACCTGCTCGTGTGAGGCGGGGCTTGCAATGGAACTGTTGCCACACGAAGGATACTATGGTATAATGAAAAATATACTTTTTTTCGGCCTGCCGGAGCAGGCGAGAATTATAAAAGAAAAGAGTGAGCGCAAATGAACGATCCGTATTCCGTACTTGGTGTTGACCGCAACGCGACCGATGAGCAAATTAAATCAGCGTACCGCGAGTTGGCAAAAAAATATCATCCGGATAATTACTCGGACAATCCGCTATCCGACCTTGCCGACGCAAAAATGAAAGAAATCAACGAGGCATATGATGCCATAATGAACGAGCGCCGTTCAGGCCGCACGAGCAATTCGGGCGGTTATTCGGCATACAAAAGCACAAATTACTCTGATATTCGCTCGCTGATAGCGGCCAACCGCTTGGACGAGGCCATGCTGATGCTTGACAAGGTTGAAACCGATAAGCGCGACGCCGAATGGTACTTTTTGAGCGGCTCGGTGCAATACAAGCGCGGCTGGTTTGACAACGCATACACCAACTTTGCGACAGCGTGCAATATGGACCCGTCAAACCCGGAGTATCGCGCCGCGCTCAACAACATTCAGTCGCGACGCAGAGGGTTCAATCCGTACAATTCGACCGGACGCCAAACAGGCGGTTGCTCCTCGTGCGATGCATGCACAAGCCTGATTTGTGCCGACTGCTGCTGTGAAATGATGGGCGGCGACCTCATTCGGTGCTGCTGATATGAGACAAAGTAAAAAGGTCGCCTTTTGCTCGCTCATCGCGGCACTTTCGTGTGCCATTTTGGTGGTGACGAGGGTGTTTGCAACAGCATCATACGCGTGCAGTGCGCTGGCGGGACTGCTCAGCATCACCGTTGTGCTCGAATTTGGCTACAAATGGGCATTGGCCGAATTTGCCGTTTCGGCAATAATGGCGGCAATATTTTCAAGCCCGGATGCCGCGATAACATATATACTGCTGTTCGGTTACTATCCTGTGCTGAAGGGGTTTATTGAGTCACGCATCAGGCGCCGACCGATTCAGTGGGGGATAAAGATGGTCTACTTCAATGCTGTGATGGTACTTTGCTACATCTTAACAGTTGCCATTGTGGGGCCAATTGATGATATGGGATTTCTCGGCGCTTACGGATTGCCGCTGCTGGCGCTGGTTTGCAATATTGCGTATGTAATTTACGATATCGGCACCAGCCGGATAATCGCCGGATATAACTACAAACTACGCGGCAGGGTTCATAAACTGCTGAAATAATCAAAGCCGTGCTGAATGGCAAACGCCAACTCAACACGGCTTTGCTGTTTGTATACGGTTAACCGCCATCAGGGAAGTGCTTTTTTGCGCATGTTTATGGCGGCAAATGGTAACGGGATGTAGCAAATTCTTATACTGTCAATTATACAAAATGAATATTTTGTATAATTGAGGGGAGGTTTACAGATAGATTAGTGGTCCATGCGGATATTTGCGGCATATACTTCAACGAATCTGTTGTGCACTGATAACGCAAAACCGCTATTCAGATGGTTGTATAACAATTAGTGCCGACTTTATATTTTTAAAACTTGCTCATAGCAATTATAAATTTTTTGAAATCTTTTCTGTGATTAGACTCAATTTCATTCACATTACAGATTCTGTCGGTTTATAGCGAGCCGTGTAATCCAATAGAATTTATCCGTCAATACATTTGTTTGATTTAACAATTTCTGTTCGATGCCAAAATCAGCACATCGGTAAATGTGTGTTTAAACCGTTTACATTTAATTTCAACCGATTATCAGCATCGTTACTTTGATGTATGGCTTCTATTATATCGCCCAGCGGCAGTATTTCGTCACATTTATGATATTATCATATAATGAATGTGTTATAATAAATATTTGTCAATAATTTAACAATTTTAATATCTTCTGCATCTAAATGAGCACCCCGAAGATACCTACTTCGGAGTGCTCATTATTATGATTTGTCATCATTAAACAGATTTTCTTTTTCAAAAACCGAGCGATGTACCATTCTGCCGTTGTGGTAGACATATTCCGATTTAGACTCGTCGTCCTTCTC
>JAQXHB010000003.1 GCA_029007015.1 Bacillota bacterium
CACAGCGTACTGCTTGACCACATCGATCATGGTATCCTTGTCGGTTATAACATGGGTTTTCAAGCAAAGACGGCGATATTTGACACCGTCCACCTCGATAACCTCATTTTTTCCTTCATTAACTACATATCCATCCATAACAGACGCTCGCTTTCAGCGGCAATAAAGCCTAAATAATGTATTCATTATATTACAGTTTGTCCCAAAAATCAATATCGCTATGCGATATATTTCATTATTGCCGATTTTTTGCCCGACTAATGACAAAGCACACAGCAGTGACCATCAGCATGCCGCACACCACGCCGGAAAAGTCAATCCAAACATCGGTAACCGAACTTGTCCGGCCGCTGAACAGTTGCAGTGTTTCGTCAGTAAGAGCGACGAGCAATCCCGACAGCAGTGCCGCAGTAAAAGGCGGCCGAATTAAGCGATGTTTAAGCACAGCCAGTTCTGTTCCCAGCGCGGCAAACTCGGTGAAATGAGCCGCCTTGCGCACAAACCACGATGGCAGTTGAATGTTTAATAATTGATGCAGACAGCCCATAACCCAGTCACTCTGACCGTTTGACTGCTCGCTTGATGCTAACGAGTTGCTGAAAATAAAGGCGACGGTCAGCGTTGTCACCACAACGAGCGCAATATTCACAGTGCGGCGTTTATTCATTGCAATTCACTCCAAAAGTTTGTTGTCTTTTATTATAAACGAGCAGTGCTGTTGTGTCAATCGTAACAGTCGCCGCACTCAACGCACGGCGCAAAATTGCCCGCACTCGCGGCTGCGGGCACGGGCAATTTGAATTGCGACGGATTATTATTTATCGAGATTTGCTTTGAGTGTAGCCAACTGATTTTTCAGTTCTTCCGGCAGTTTGTCGCCAAACTTCTTGTAATGCTCCTCAATCTCGGCTGCTTCCTTCTTCCAAACTTCCTTATCAACGGTCAGGATGTCCTTAAGGGTATCCATGTCCATATCAAGGTCGGTCAGGTCGATATCCTCAGGACGCGGAACATAACCGATAGGAGTTTCAACAGCGTCAGCCTTGCCCTCACAGCGGTCAATAATCCAGTTGAGAACACGCATGTTGTCGCCGAATCCCGGCCATACGAAGTGACCCTCATCATCGGTGCGGAACCAGTTAACATTGAAAATCTTGGGAGCCTTGTCACCGAGTTTCTCGCCCATCTCGAGCCAGTGAGCGAAATAGTCACCCATATTGTATCCGCAGAAGGGCAGCATAGCCATAGGATCGCGGCGGACTACGCCGACAGCGCCGGCAGCAGCAGCGGTGGTCTCAGACGCCATAGCCGAGCCGATGAACACGCCGTTGTTCCAGTCTCTTGACTGATAAACCAGCGGGGTGCACTTGGCGCGGCGGCCGCCAAAGATGATGGCAGAAATCGGCACGCCCTCGCCCTTATCAAACTCCTCGGAAATGCACGGGCAGTTCTGAGCCGGTGCGGTGAAGCGTGAATTGGGGTGTGCGGCATAGGTCGACTTGTCAGCCTTGTCGAACATGGACGGATGCCACTCGTTGCCCTTCCAATCAAGTGCATTCTGCGGCGGATTCTTGTCCAGACCCTCCCACCAAACGGTGTTGTCATCGAGGTTAAGAGCAACATTGGTGAAAATGGTGCCCTTCTTGGTAGAGGCAAGCGCGTTGAAGTTGGACTTCTCATTGGTGCCGGGCGCAACGCCGAAGAAACCGTTTTCGGGGTTGATGGCGTACAGACGGCCATCAGCGCCTATGCGCATCCATGAAATGTCGTCACCGACAGTCCAAATCTTGTATCCCTTTTCCTGGAGATACTTGGGCGGAATGAGCATGGCCAGGTTGGTTTTACCGCAAGCCGACGGGAATGCGGCGGCAACATATTTAACCTCGCCCTTGGGGTTCTGCAGGCCGAGAATAAGCATATGTTCAGCCATCCAGCCCTCTTTCCAGCCCTGATAGGAGGCGATACGCAGAGCAAAGCACTTCTTGCCCAGCAGTACATTGCCGCCGTATGCAGAGTTAACCGAAATGATGGTGTTGTCCTCGGGGAACTGGCAGATGTATCGCTTCTCGGGGTCGACATCGCACTTGGCGTGGAAGCCGCGCACCCAATCGTTAGAGTCACCGAGAACGTCAAATACCTTCTTGCCGACGCGGGTCATGATGGCCATGTTGAGTACAACATAGATAGAGTCGGTAATCTCAACGCCGATTTTGGCCAGAGGTGAACCAATGGGGCCCATCGAGAAAGGAATGATATACATGGTACGGCCCTTGTATGTGCCGCGGGCGATATCGTACAACTTCTTATACATCTCCTGCGGGTCACACCAGTTGTTGGTGGGGCCGGCATTTTCCTTAGTGCGGCTGCAGATAAAGGTGCGGTCCTCTACACGGGCAACATCGTTTGGCTGTGTTCTGTGCAGATAGCAGCCGGGCAACTTCTCTTCGTTCAGTTTAATCATTTCGCCGGTCTCAACAGCCTCTTTGCGCAGAGCCTCAAGCTGTTCCTCGCTGCCGTCAATCCATACGACCTGGTCGGGATTAACAAGGTCCTTGATTTGCTCGACGAAATCAAGCACTGACTTATTGTTTGTCATGACAATCCATCCTTTCGTTCCCACCTGTTAAATTCGTAACAAGCGGAGAGTACTTATTCTGTCATTTTATATTATATTACAATATTTTTCAATTATCAAGCAAAAAAATACATATACACAAAAAATTCACAAAGATGCAGAAATTCCGGCAATTTTCAGACGGTTATTTGAAAATATTGTCAATAGGCATGGTAGCATATGCATTGAGGCTGTTATCGGCCAAATTGCCTGACAAATATTCGTAGTAGGCCTGAACACCGACCATAGCGGCATTGTCGCCGCAGTATTTCAGTTCGGGATAAAAGAGAGTTATCCCACGGTGCGCACATTCATCGCTCATGCGTGCACGCAACTCGGAGTTGGCCGAGACACCACCCGACAGCACAACCGTGCCGTGCCCAAGGTCGGTCGCGGCACGCACCGTAGCATCAATGAGCATGTCGCACACACGGCGGCGAATGGCCGCGGCCATATCGGGCACATCTATCTGTTCGCCGTGTTGAGCGGCATTATGAACCTGATTTATCACGGCCGTTTTCAGCCCCGAAAAACTAAAATCATAGGGTGAACCGTCGACATGCGGCCACGGCAGTTTATAGCGGTCGGCATTGCCGGTCTGTGCAATTTTATCCAGTTCGACGCCGCCGGGATAACTCATACCAAGGCAGCGCGCCGTTTTATCAAAGCACTCACCTGCCGCGTCATCGTTAGTGCGGCCGACAATGCGGTAGTCGGTGTAGTCGCTCACTTCGACCAAATGGCTGTGGCCGCCGGACACTACCAAACTGAGAAAGGGCGGTTTAAGCCGGTCGTCGGTGCGGCCGATATAGTTGGCCGCAATATGCGAGCGCAGATGGTGCACAGGTATGAGCGGTTTGCCGCTTGAGAGCGCCAGGCCCTTGGCAAAGTTGACGCCGACGAGCAGCGAGCCGATAAGCCCCGGCGCATATGTTACGCCGATGGCGTCAATTTCATCGAGCGTACAGCCGGCCTCGGTGAGCGCCTCGCGCGTCACGCCCGATATTGCCTCGCAGTGGCGGCGAGACGCTATCTCAGGAACGACGCCGCCGTAAATCCTGTGCTCAGCGACTTGAGTAGCGACAATGTTTGAGAGTACCTCCCGTCCATCGCAAACAGCCGCCGCAGTCTCGTCACACGAACTTTCAATGGCCAATATTTTCAATGGGACTCCCCCTTTAAAATCAATTCCATAGTATATGCGTCCTCACGCGGGCGCTCATAAAACTCACGGCGCCGAGCAATTGTGCAAAAACCCTCCGACGAGTAGAGTTCTATCGCAGCCGTATTGCCGACGCGCACCTCAAGCAGTATGCGGCTGAGTTTTTCAGCCTGCGCGCACCCGATGAGCCGTCTTACCAGCATGCGCCCCACCCCCTGCCGACGCGCGTCGCTGATGACGGCAACATTGCTTATGTACCCCTCATCAAATGAACGCTCCATTACGGCAAAGCCAACATCAACGCTATCGGCTCTTGCCAGCAAAACAACCGAGCCTTTGGCAAATTCACTTTGGAATGAACGGCTCGACCACGGCTGAGCAAAGCACGCGTTTGACAGTGCCGCCAGCCGCTCGGCCATACTGCCGTCAGCAATCATTACACTAATCACTTCAGTTGCTCCCATATCTCATCAATGGCCGCCGAAATACGGTCGCGGCAGTTGCGGTAAACGGCGACATTGCCGCCGTACGGGTCAACTATTCCGCCGCCGAGCACCAGCACCTTATCGGCATATAATCGGAGTGCCGCGGCGTGCGACGGGCTCATACATACAATCAAATCGCTGCTGGTGAGCATTTCACCCGTCACCTGACGCGAGCGATGCTCATGCAGGTCAATGCCGATTTCGTCACAGACAATGACCGCATTGAGACTGGCCGGCTGACCCTCGGCCGCCGCCAGTCCGGCACTTTCGCATATAATCTCGGTGCTGTCGCATGACGCCTTGTGCCGAGCGATTGCCGCCGCCATAGGACTGCGGCAGGTATTGCCCGTACAAACAAACAGTATCCTTTTCAACTTCCGTTACCCCTTTGCTTCCAGCCATGTGCGGCCGATGTGCACATCAGCCGACAGTTCCACTGCCATTTCACACGCGCCGCGCATAGCCTCCTCAATAATAACCGCCGCGCGGTCGGCGTCCTGCTGTGATGCCTCTACGATAAGTTCGTCGTGCACCTGCAATATCAGCCGGGCGTCCAGTTGTTCGCGCCTTAATCGGTTATAAACATTTACCATTGCAATCTTGATAATATCGGCGGCAGTGCCCTGAATGGGCGCATTACGCGCAACACGCTCGCCAAACGAGCGCAGATTGGCGTTTGACGCAGTCAGTTCGGGCAGATACCGTCTGCGGCCGAAAAGTGTCTCGACAAATCCGCTTGCCTTTGCGTCGCTGACCGCCCGCTCCATATACTCGCGTACGCCGCTGTATGTGTTCAAATAACTGTCGATATACTGCTTGGCCTCACCGAATGTGACACCAATGTCCTTTGAGAGTGAAAAGGGCCCGATGCCGTAAACAATGCCGAAATTGACCGCCTTGGCACGCGAACGCAAGGTCGGCGTAACACTCTCAAGCGGCAGTCCAAACACCTGCGATGCGGTGATGGAGTGTATATCCTCGCCGCTTTTGAAAGCGTCAATCATATTTTTATCGCCCGACATATGCGCCAGCACGCGCAGTTCAATTTGCGAGTAATCGGCATCGCACAGCACTCTGCCCTCAGGCGCGATAAAGAATCGGCGCAATCCCCTGCTGAGTTCGGTTCGCACCGGTATATTCTGCAAATTCGGTTCGGTCGAACTAATGCGGCCGGTGCGCGTCTCGGTTTGATTGAAAGTAGAGTGAATACGGCCGTCATCAGACACCGCTTTGGCCAATCCGTCGCAATAGGTTGACTTCAGTTTGGACAGCATGCGGTACTCAAGCAGCATCTCGACTGCCGGATGCTCATAGCGCAGTCCCTCCAGCACCTCGGCGCCGGTTGAGTAGCCGCTCTTTGTCTTTTTACTGCACGGCAGGCCGAGCGTCTCAAACAGTGCAACTCCCAGTTGTTTGGGCGAATTGAGATTAAATTCATACCCTACATATTCATATATCTGACCGATAATACTGTCAATTCGCTTTTGCAGTTCGGCGCCGTATGCAGTTATGGCGTCGATGTCGACAAGAAAGCCCGCCTGCTCCATATCAGCCAGCACTCGGCTGAGGGGAATTTCGATTTCAGTCAACAACTTAGACTGACCGTTTTTGTCAATTTCGCTCTCCAGTTTATCGCACAGCATGCTGAGCTCGGCGCACATCTGTGCCGGCTTGCTGTCCATTTCGGGCGTCCTCACGCCGTATTCCTGAATCAGCCGTTCAATGTCATATCCCGATGCTGACGGATTAAGCAAATAGGCCGCCAACATGCTGTCAAAGCAAATGTCGGCATCGCAAACGTGAAATAGTTTCTTTGCGTCATGCACTCTCAGCGGCCGACCGCCAGCGGCCGCAAACGCCGAGGCAAGGTCGTTATAAACAGCCACCTCATTGCCGCCGCAAAGCGCCGCCCCCTGCTCATCATACCACAGTGTAACGGCACCGGATGTGCCAATTGACTGAACTATATCAAAATTCTGTGTCGGCGCTTCGTCGGATGTCGGCAGTGGTATATTCACATCGGACAGGCCCATGCGCTCGATAAGTTTAAACAGTTCCAGTTCGGCTAATTTGGCCGTCAGCGCCGGACGGTCAAACTCACCGCGAACATAATGCGAGTAATCGGTGTCAATGGGTGCCTCACAGCAAATTGTGCCGAGCGTGCGCGACAAATAGGCATTGTCGCGGTCATTCAGCAGTTTTTGCCTGACGCCCGGCTTGATATCGGGCGAATCTATGTTTTTGTATACGCCGTCAAGTGAGCCAAACGACGCTATGAGAGATACCGCCGTCTTTTCGCCCACTCCGGCGACGCCCGGTATGTTGTCCGAAGTGTCACCCATCAGCGCCTTGACATCAATCAACTGATGCGGTGTCAGCCCGCCGTACTTCTCTGCGACGGCATCAGGGTCGCAGTGGATAATTTCGGGATGGCCGGCCTTGGTAGCCGTCAGCAGTACGCTCGTGCTGTCGCTGATAAGTTGCAGAGAATCGCGGTCACCGGTGGCAATGACACACCGGTCTCTGCCGGATGCGGCCGCCAGTGTGCCGATGATATCATCGGCCTCATAGCCCTCGCATTCGATTATCTTGTAACCCATCAGGGCGAGTATATCCTTGAGTTGCGGCATTTGCTCGGCCAACTCGGGCGGCATGCCCTTGCGTCCCGCTTTGTACCCGTCGTACATCTTATGCCTGAATGTGGGTGCTCGCAAATCAAAGGCAACCGTAACGGCGTCGGGATGCTCCTGCTCAATCAGTTTTAGCAGAATGTTGAGGAAGCCGTATATACCGTTGGTAAAATGCCCGCTCTTGGTCGTGAGCAGTCTTATGCCGTAAAAAGCGCGATTGATTATGCTGTTGCCGTCCAGCACAAGCAGTTTCATACAGTCAAACACCCCATTTTTTGTAATCAATTGATAGTATTATACCACATATCGAGCGCGCGTTAAATATTTTTTTGAAATTTTGTTTGATATGTGATATACTCGAATAGGTGATTTTTAAATGAAAATAGGTTCACTCGAAATAAACGGCTACGCCGCCCTTGCTCCTATGGCCGGTGCCGCCGACAGAAGTTTTCGTACGGTGTGCCGCCGATTCGGCGCATCATACACCGTCAGCGAACTTATCAGTTCCAAAGGGGTCAGCCTCGGCAGTACCAAATCACGCGAACTGATGCGGCTGACCGACGGTGAACGGCCGGCGGCGGTGCAACTTTTTGGCTGTGACCCCGATGTAATGGCCGACGCCGCACAGTATGCCATGCAATTCAGCCCCGATTTTATCGACATCAACATGGGATGCCCCGCGCCAAAGGTGGCCGGCAACGGCTGTGGAAGTGCGCTGATGAAGAACCCTCAACTGGCCGAGCGCATTGTGCGCGCAGTAGTTGGCGCTGTGCCTGTTCCCGTCACAGTCAAGATTCGCTCCGGTTGGGACTCATCATCGGTAAATGCCGTAGAGGTGGCACAGCGGTGCGAGAATGCTGGGGCATCGGCCATCACGGTACACGGACGCACACGCGAGCAAATGTACGCGCCGAGTGTTGACATGGATATAATCAGACAGGTCAAGAGAGCGGTCAGCGTGCCTGTCATCGGCAACGGCGACATCGTTGACGCGCGCTCGGCCGCAAAAATGTATGAGGACACCGGCTGTGACTTCATAATGGTCGGACGGGCCGCCCTCGGCGCTCCGTGGATATTCAGCCAGATAAATGCCTACCTCTCCGACGAGAACCGCACGCTGTGCGACCCTCCGATATCTGAGCGTATGAGAGTGCTGATGATGCAGGCGCGGCTGACAGTCGACGAAAAGGGCGAGATAAAGGGCATCAAAGAACTGCGCAAACACGCCGCATGGTACATGAACGGATTACGCGGCGCGGCGCGCTACCGCCGTGAATGCGGCGAACTCAACTCGCTCGAGCAGTTGTACGAACTGTGCTACCGCGTGTGTAAGGAGAATGATTGATATGAATTTTTCAGGTATATCACCCGACTCGGTATTTTTGCTGGCAGAAAACCGATTTAATGACAGCAAATCGTTCTACGAGGAGCACAAGGAGCAGTTACAACGCGGCATTTTGCTGCCGATGCGCCAACTGACAGAAGATGTATCCGACATCATGCTCAACATGAACGGCGACATGATACTTCAGCCCGGGCGGTGCATCTCACGCATACGGCGCGACACCAGATTTACAAACGACAAGAGCCTATACCGCGAGAACATGTGGATAATGTTTCGCCATCAAAAGAACCATCTGCCTACGCCGATGCTTTGGTTTGAATTTTTCCCAAGCGGCTATGACATCGGCTGTGGCATCATCAGCACGACGCCGGCCTTTATGGATTTTTGGCGCAGGAGCATTGTCGGCCGCAAAAACGCATTTCTGTCCGCAGTTAAGCGGGTGCAGTCAGCCGGACTGACAGCAGACGGACAACACTACAAACGCTCCAAGGCAGACATTGACGGCATTGGCGGTAGGTTGGCCGAATTTTACGATATGAAAGAGTTTTTCATGAGCATGCACACCGACGGCATAGATGACCTGAGCAGACCCGAATTTTTGGTTGAAAAATTGCGCCGAGTATATTCAGCCGCCGCGCCGCTTTACAAATTTCTGCTCAGTTTGACCACCGAGTTCAACTGCTCAACGGAGGAATTATGATGAAAAAAGTCGAAATGTTCACCGACGGCGCATGTTCCGGCAATCCGGGGCCCGGCGGCTGGGGCACCATTTTGCGCTACAACGGCACCGAGAAAGAACTCTCCGGCGGCGACAGTGCCACCACTAACAACCGCATGGAACTTACGGCGGTCATCAGTGGGCTGGCCGCCCTCAAAGAGGCTTGCGAAGTGACGGTCACGACCGACTCCAAGTATGTTGTTGACGCCGTCAACAATGGCTGGGCGCGCTCTTGGCGTGACCGTGGCTGGATAAAATCAGACAAAAAGCCTGCGCTCAATCCCGATTTGTGGGGACAACTGTTGGAACTGCTTGAGCGGCACACAGTCACCTTTAAATGGATTAAGGGACACGCCGGACACGCTGAGAACGAGCGCTGTGACCGCTTAGCCGTTGCTCAAGCGCAAAAGCACAAGTAAAATCTGTTTATTTGCAAAAAAGCAGTCAATGCACGATAGGTTGCATTGACTGCTTTAAATTATGCCCACTAAGAGCCGGCGTCCGCTTACCGACTTTTCTTACAGTCTGCGGTTGCGACTGCCGCCGCTGCGGCTGCCTGACCTCTTTTTGCGGCGCTTGCTCTTAACACTGCTGAGGTCAAAGTCCTCATGCGCGGCCGCCTCTTTCTTATTCAAATAGGCGGTATAGTTGACATAGAACAGACCGGCAATGGCCAGCGCGGCAAATATAATCGGTATGAACACCCAACGGGTCAGCATGCCGGTGTCAATCTTCTTATTGCCGGCCGTTGTCTGGCGCGATGACACATTGCTCGACAAATCGGACTCACCCGATGCAAGAGACAAATCACTGCCGGTATCGGAGTTATCGGTGTATGTACCTACATTCGGCTTTTTGTTGGTAGAAGTGCCGGTGGATTTTGAGGAAGTTGCAGTTGAGTTCGATGAAGTAGTGCTTGTCTTTGATGAAGAAGAACCGCTCGAACTTGAAACATTAGACGAGACCGAACTGGAAGCATGACTGCTGTCGGCATCACTTGACGGCTCACCTTCGCTTGATGTATCGCCGTCGCTCGGTGCACTGCTTTCAGACGATACATCCGTGGTGTTCGATGGGTCCTCGCCTGGCTCAATCTCGGCAGATGCGATTACCGTGCCCATGCAGCCTATAATCGCTACCGAAAGCAATAAAAGTAATATTTTTTTCAGTCGCATTTGTGGCATCTCCCGTCAATTAGTATGCCTTGCCCCAGCAAACCATGTGCTTGGCCGGCTTGCCGCAGCAGACACATTTATCATCCAGATTTTCCTGTTCCATCGGGATACAGCGCGAGCCGACACCCGTCTGCTCCTTGACAGAATCCTCGCACGCCTCATCGCCGCACCACATAGCATATACAAAGCCGTCGCCGTTGTCGGCAAGTCTCTGATTTATCTCATCAATAGAGCGACAGCGGTAGGTGTGCTTCTCGCGGTTTTTGAGAGCTTTTTCGTAAATGCCGTCGCGCACCTCTTGCAGTTTGGCCGTTACAGCCTGCTCCAGATTATCGAGCGAGACGGTAGTCTTTTGGTTATCATGGCGCGTCACGATGACGCACTGGTTGTTCTCGATGTCGCGCGGGCCAATCTCGATGCGGAGCGGCACTCCCTTCATCTCGTACTGTGCAAACTTCCAGCCGGCTGAATTGTCGCTGTCATCGACCTTAACGCGCACAGCGGCGGCCAAGCGGTCTCTGAGTTCATTTGCCTTGTCTACGACGCCGGGTTTGTGCTGTGCAATGGGTATAATGACCGCCTGAATTGGCGCGACGGCCGGCGGCAGTACCAGTCCGTTATCGTCGCCGTGGGTCATTATGATGGCGCCGATGAGTCGTGTGGTAACACCCCAAGAAGTCTGGTGCGGATACTGTTTTTTATTCTCCTTGTCGGTAAACTGAATGTCAAATGCGCGCGCAAAGCCGTCACCGAAGTAGTGCGATGGGCCCGCTTGAAGTGCCTTGCCGTCGTGCATGAGAGCCTCAATAGCATATGTGGACACTGCACCGGCGAACTTGTCACTCTCGGTTTTTTTGCCCTTGATAACCGGCATTGCGAGGTCATTCTCGCAGAAATCGGCATAAACATTCAGCATGCGCTCGGTCTCATCAATAGCCTCCTGCGCGGTTGCGTGTATGGTGTGCCCCTCCTGCCACAGAAATTCGCGTGAACGCAGGAACGGACGGGTAGTCTTTTCCCAGCGGACAACGCTGACCCACTGATTATACAGTTTGGGCAAGTCGCGGTAACTGTGAACGATATTTGAGTAGTGCTCGCAAAAGAGGGTCTCGCTGGTCGGGCGCACACACAGTCTGTCCTCCAGTTTTTCACTGCCGCCGTGTGTTACCCAAGCAACCTCCGGCGCAAATCCCTCAACATGGTCCTTTTCCTTTTGCAAAAGGCTCTCCGGAATAAACATCGGCATACAGACATTCTCATGTCCGGTCGCCTTGAATCGGCCGTCCAAAATGCGCTGAATATTCTCCCATATTGCGTATGCGTAGGGTCTTATGACCATACAGCCTTTTACGCTGGTGTACTCGATAAGTTCAGCCTTTTTTACAATATCGGTGTACCACTTTGCAAAATCAACATCCATAGATGTGATTTCTTCTACCATTTTCTTCTCACTCATACAAACAAATCCTTACCGTTTAATAGTATGCCGAAACCGATGAACACCGTCTGACGACGGTTGTGCCGGCAATAACATTTTTGGGTCAAAAATGCGAAACCGTTTTAATTATAACATTAAAACGGTTAAGATTAAAGTATTATTTTAAAAAATTATTTCTGATTTTTCTCGATGTATGCAACGGCATCGCCAACAGTCTTTATATTCTCGATTTCCTCATCGGGTATCTCGACTTCAAACTCATCCTCAATAGACATAAGCATATCCACAATGTCCAAACTGTCAGCACCGAGGTCATCGGCAATATTAGAGTCCATAGAAACCTGGTTCTCTTCCAAATCAAGTTGCTCGCAAAGAATATCTCTGATTTTTTCAAATACCATGAATGATGCTCCTTATCAATTTATTACGCGGTAAAAGTACCTAATCAATAATATGTTGCCGGCCGCACTTTGTCAATAGTTTTTTGAAAAAATTTTTTCATTAACCCTGTCATCGCTTATTTGCAGTTTGCTCACGACTCGTGGCAGTGAACACACGAGGCGCAATCGGGAAATTGTGATTTATCGTAATCAATGCCGTTTTTGTCATAATAGTCCTTTACGGCCGATTTGATGGCCTCCTCTGCAAGCACCGAGCAGTGCATCTTGTGCGCGGGCAGTCCGTCGAGCGCCTCTGCAACTGCCTTATTCGAGAGTTGCAGAGCCTCGCTTAGCGGCTTGCCTTTTATCATTTCGGTGGCCATAGAACTGGAGGCGATAGCGCTACCGCAGCCAAATGTCTCAAACTTAACATCGCTGATGATGTCGCCGTCAATTTTTAAATATATTTTCATTATATCTCCGCATTTTGCGTTGCCCACCTCGCCCACGCCGTCGGCATTCTCGATAACGCCGACATTGCGCGGATGGGTAAAGTGGTCCATAACCTTCTCACTGTATAAAGCCATTGTTTTCACCTCAAAATAAATTGTTTATTGCCGCTGATTTTTTCGCGCCACAGCGGTGACATACCGCGCAAATACTCTACCACCTGCGGTATTGTCTCAAGCATATAATCGACCTCGCGGTCGGTGTTGCTCTCGCACAGCGAAAGCCGCAGAGAACCGTGGGCGATTTCGTGCGGGCGGCCGATAGCCAACAGCACATGGCTCGGGTCAAGTGAGCCCGAGGTGCACGCAGAGCCGGATGACGCACATATTCCTTTTGCATCAAGCAAGAGCAGTAAACTCTCGCCCTCGATGCCCTCAAAGCAAAAACTGACATTGCCGGGCAGTCGGTTATTTTTGTCGCCGTTAAGAGTCGAATGAGGGATTTTTGACAGTCCTGCGATGAGCCTGTTCCGCAGTGCCGTCACCCTTTCTGCATTTTTGTCCATGTTGCGGCACGCCTCATCGAGCGCCGCCGCCATGCCAACGACGCCCGGCACATTCTCTGTGCCGGCGCGTTTGCCGCGCTCCTGTGCACCGCCCTCAATGATGTTGGTCAGGGCTATTCCCTGCCGCACATAAAGTGCGCCTACACCCTTTGGGCCGTGAAATTTGTGCGCCGAAAGAGAAAGCATGTCTATATTGTTCTCTGTGACATCAATCGGGATATGCCCTACTGCTTGAACGGCATCGGTATGAAACAGCACGCCCCTGTCGCGGCACACCTTGCCGATATCAGCAACCGGCAGTACCGAGCCGATTTCATTGTTGGCGTACATAACGGTAACCAGGCAGGTGTCCTCCCTAATCGCATCGGCCACATTTGCGGCTGTAATATTGCCCTCCTCTCCCACCGGCAGAAGTTCAATTTCAAAGCCTTCCCTTTCCAGTTTTTTAAGGGTGTGAAGCACAGCATGATGCTCAAAAGCAGTGGATATGATGTGCTTTTTACCACGGCGCTCACCGATTTTGGCGGCCGATACGATGGCTTGATTATCAGCCTCGCTTCCTCCGGAAGTAAAAATTATCTCGTTTGGGCGGCAGCCGAGGCATCGGGCCACATTCTCTCGCGCCCTTTGAACTGCCTCGGCGGCAGCCTGTCCGACCGAGTGGAGGCTGGACGGGTTGCCGTATTGACCGCACATATAAGGCATCATTGCTTCGAGCGCAGTGGCGCTCATCTGCGTTGTTGCCGCGTTATCTGCATATATTACCACAATCATTCCTCGCAATCAAAAGGTAAAGGGTCA
>JAQXHB010000004.1 GCA_029007015.1 Bacillota bacterium
CCTTGCCGTTGGGGATGCCGCCGCCGATGGTGTATAGGATCTCACCCAGAGGAATACCCATGGGCACTTCCACCAGACCGGTGTTGTTGATCTTACCGGACAGGGCGAAGACCTTGGTACCGGGGCTCTTTTCCGTGCCGAAGCTGCGGAACCAGTCAGCGCCCTTGCAGATGATGGCGGGAGCGTTGGCCAGGGTCTCCACGTTGTTGATGATGGTGGGAGAATGGAACAGACCGGACTCGAAGGGGAAGGGAGGCTTCTGGCGAGGCTCGCCGCGGCGGCCTTCCACAGAGTTCAGCAGGGCCGTTTCTTCGCCGCAGACGAAAGCGCCGGCGCCGATGCGGATCTCCAGATCGAAGGAGAAATCAGAGCCCAGGATGTGGTCGCCCAGCAGGCCGGCTTCGCGGGCCTGATCAATGGCGTTGCCCAGACGCTCCACAGCCAGGGGATATTCAGCACGGACATAGACATAACCGTGGTTTGCACCGATGGCGTAGCCGCCCAGCATCATACCTTCAATGACGCTGTGGGGGTCGCCTTCCAGCACGGAACGATCCATGAATGCGCCGGGGTCGCCCTCAAGCACCGAGCGGTCCATGAATGCGCCCGGGTCGCCCTCGTCGGCGTTGCAGACAACATACTTCTGCGGAGCCTTGTTGGGAGCGGTCAGCGCCCACTTGCGTCCGGTCGGGAATCCGCCGCCGCCGCGGCCGCGCAGACCCGAATCGGTAACGCACTTGATAACATCATCGGGAGTCATCTCGGTGAGCACCTTAGCCAGTGCCTGATAACCGTCGTTGGCTATGTATTCATAGATATCCTCGGGGTTGATAACACCGCAGTTGCGCAGTGCAACACGAACCTGCTTTTTGTAAAAGTCGGTTTCGTTAAGTGCCTTGATGGTGCCGTCGTCGTTTACCGTCTCCTGATAAAGCAGATGCTTAACGACATTGCCGCCGACAAAATGCTCGCGAACAATTTCGGGGACATCCTCAACCTTAACCATCGAATAAAAAGCACCCTCGGGATAGACAATCATAATCGGGCCGAGTGCGCAAAGTCCGAAACAGCCGGTCAAAATAACCTTGACCTCATCGGCGATGCCGGCAGCAGCGAGTTCCTCATTGAGCCTGTCGGCAATCTTGGTGCTGTTTGACGAGGTACAGCCTGTACCGCCGCAAACGAGCACGTTGCGTTTGTAATCAGACTGAGCCGCATCAACAATTTCCTGCCCTTTGCGCAACACAACGGTCTTAAGGGCAGCAGCGCGTGCAGCATTAAGCTTTGCAACTGTTTTCATTTATTGAATCCTCCACATCTCAGTTTTTGTACTTTTCGAGTATGCCATCGACATCGTCGGCGGTCAAACGGCCGTAAACCTCGTCGTTGACGGTCAGTACCGGAGCCAGTCCGCACGCACCTATGCAGCGGCAGGCAGTCAGCGAGAATTTGCCGTCGGCAGTGCACTCGTCAGCGCCGATACCAAGTCTCTCGGACAGGCGGTCAAATATGTCGCCCGAACCCTTAACATAGCAAGCGGTACCCAGACAAACCGAGATGTTGTACTCACCCTTCTGCGACAGTGAGAACTGAGCATAGAATGTTGACACGCCGTAAACCTTTTCCAGCGGTACATCCATGCCCTCGGCTATCATGGTCTGCACCTCGATGGGAAGGTAGCCGTAGATGTCCTGCGCCTGCTGCATAACAGCCATAAGACGGCTCTTGTCGTCCTTGTTTTCCGCAATCACCTGCATAAGCTGTGCTTCCTGCTCGGCAGTTCCCTTAAAAGGAAGGTTGCTGATTTTTTTCTGCATTTAAGAAGTTCCTCCTTATTTTTAGTCTGGTGCACCGTCATTTATCATGACGCAAACGGCCGATTAAGACATAGTGCATCAATTATATATATACAAATATATACTCATATACCTTTATATCATATTTAAATCCAATCTTCAAGTGCATTTGACAAATTTTTGACCATTATTTAATAAATTTTGGCCGATTATTTTGATTTATTGTTGCCTGCCGCGCCCGTTCCGTCAAACATACAGCGCAAATCGTCCAGCGCTTTTTTCTCGAGCCGCGATACATAGGAGCGTGATATGTTCATTTTATCGGCCACCTCGCGCTGAGTCAGCGCCTCGTCTCCGTTGAGTCCGTAGCGCATGAGTATGATTTGCCGCTCGCGTGCGCCCAGCCGCCCGATGAATCCGCGCAGTTTGCCGATTTTAATTTTCAGGTCGATGTCGTCGGCAATGTTGTCCTCGGTGGCGATGATATCGAGCAGTGTCAGCGGGTTGCCGTCCTTGTCAGAGTCAATCGGGTCGCTGATAAAAACATCCTGCGATGTCTTTTTGGCCGCGCGAAAGTACATGAGTATTTCATTCTCAATGCACCGCGCGGCGTAAGTAGCCAGTCGTATTCCCTTGTCGCCGTCAAAGGTGCTGACCGCCTTGATAAGTCCGATGGTGCCTATGGAAATCAGGTCGTCCTGACAATCCGAAGCCGAGTAGTATTTTTTCACCACATGAGCGACCAGCCGCAGATTATGCTCGATAAGCCGGGCGCGCGCCGACTCATCACCCTCTTTCATCCTCTGCAGTGCTTCGCGCTCCTCCTCGGCCGACAGCGCCTTTGGAAAGGAGCCGGCCGGCTGAACATGCAAAATAAAAAAGAGCAAATTAGACAGCGCGTTTAAAATGTGAGTAAACATGGTCTATCCCCCCAATAATCAATATGACGGCAAGCCGTCCGACTTGCCAAACAAAATTTGCCGAACTGTTTTAACAGGCCAAATATGAACGCTCCAACTTTTTTTAATTTTGCTATTGACAAAAACATATGAGCGATGTATCATATGAATATAGAAACATATGAATGGAGGCTCATGTATGTCCGAACATATCCACGACCACTCCGCCGTGCTCAATTTGCTGCACAGCGAACTGCCGGCTGACGAGATGCTGTGCGACCTTGCCGACCTGTTTAAACTGTTCGGAGACACCACGCGCATGCGTATTCTGTATTCGCTGTTTGAGAGCGAGATGTGCGTGTGCGCCATTTCGGAACTGCTTGGCATGACACAATCGGCCATATCCCACCAGTTAAAGGTGCTCAAGGACGCCAATCTGGTGGCCAACCGCCGCGAAGGAAAGACCGTTTACTACTTTTTGGCCGATGACCATGTGCGCACCATAATCGGTCAGGGATTTGACCATCTGTGCGAGGAAAGAGGGAGTGCAGAATGAAAAAGGTATTCAAATTAGATCAACTCGACTGCGCCAACTGCGCAGCCAAAATGGAAGCCGCTATCAACAAACTCGACTGCGTCGAGAGCGCATCGATAAACTTCATGGCGCAACGGCTGACCCTTGAAGCGGCCGATGACAAGTTTGACGAGGCGCTGGCCGCAGCGCAAAAGGCCATTGGGCGCATCGAGTCAGATTGCAAAATTGTGATGTAAGAGGTGGCATAAATGACTCGCAAGCAAAAGAAACTGCTTATACGCATAGCAGTTGCCACCGCGCTCATTCCGGCCATATTTGTTTTGCCGGTGGAGGGTGCCGCCGGCGCATTGCTGTTCGCCCTCCCCTATCTTATTGTCGGCGGCACCGTACTGCGCGACGCCTGCCGAAACATCGCACACGGCCAGATGTTTGATGAGCAGTTTTTGATGAGTGTCGCCACTCTCGGCGCATTTGCGCTCGGTGACTATTTAGAGGCTGTGGCTGTTATGGTATTTTATCAGGTCGGTGAATTATTTCAGTCACTGGCTGTCAGCCGCAGTCGGCGCAGTATTGCCGAACTGATGGACATTCGTCCCGATACGGCGCGGGTAATACGCGACGGCGCCGAGACGGTCGTATCCCCTGAGCAAGTGCGCCCCGGCGAAACCGTAGTGGTCTATCCGGGCGAAAAGGTACCGCTCGACGGCGTCATTTTGAGCGGCGCTACCGCCCTTGATACCGCCGCACTGACCGGAGAGAGCATACCCACAGAGGTGAGCGCCGGCGACACCGCCGTCAGCGGCGCAATCAATCTGAGCGGCACCGTGCACATCCGCGTCAGCGGCACATACGAGCAAAGCACTGTGGCCAAGATACTGTATATGGTTGAAAATGCCGCCGAGAAAAAGTCAAAGAGTGAGAATTTTATCACACGCTTTTCAAGGGTATATACACCCTGTGTTGTCATTGGCGCATTGATGTTGGCCGTGCTTCCGCCGCTGTTTGTCGGCAGATGGAGCGATTGGCTCAACAGAGCGCTGATATTCCTTGTCGTGTCCTGCCCGTGTGCGCTGGTCATCAGCGTGCCGCTATCCTTCTTTGGCGGTATAGGCGGCGCCTCGCGCAAGGGCATACTCATCAAGGGGTCTGAGTATATAGAGACCCTCGGCAAGGTGCAAACGGTGGTATTCGATAAGACCGGCACCCTCACCCATGGCACATTCACAGTAACGGCCGTGCACCCCGAGCAGGTGTCAAAAGCCTACCTGCTGGACATTGCCGCCGCGGCCGAACAGCAGTCCTCCCACCCTATCGCCCGCTCAATAATTTCGGCACACGGAGGTCATATTGAGAGCGGACGCATCGGCAGTGTGCATGAGCACAGCGGCATGGGCGTCGAGGCGGTCATCGACGGGCGCACGGTGTTTGTAGGCAACGAGCGGCTGATGTCGCTGGCCGATACCGAGGCGCGCCCGTGCCACCGCCACGGCACAGTCATTCACATTGCCGAGCGCGGACGGTATCTTGGACATATAGTTGTCTCCGACACAGTAAAGCCCGACAGCGCTAATGCAGTCGCATCTCTCAAGTCGCTTGGTGTCAAGCGGACCGTAATGCTCACCGGCGACCGGCGCGACATCGCTGAGCGCGTTGCCGGCGAGTTGGGCATCGACACAGTGATGGCCCAACTGATGCCCGACGGCAAAGTTGAAGCGGTTGAGCACCTGATGAGCGAGTTTAGACCGCTCGCATTTGTCGGTGACGGCATCAACGACGCGCCCGTCCTTACGCGAGCCGATGTGGGCATCGCCATGGGTGCGATGGGCAGCGATGCCGCCATTGAGGCGGCCGATATTGTGCTCATGGACGACAAGCCCGCCCGACTGACCGATGCCATCAGGCTGTCGCGCCGCACCATGCGAATTGTGCACCAAAACATTGTTTTTGCCATCGCTGTCAAACTGGGCGTGCTGTTGCTGAGCGCGTGCGGACTGGTCGGCATGTGGATTGCGATTTTTGCCGATGTCGGTGTAATGGTGTTGGCCGTCCTGAACGCCATGCGCGCCATGAAAGCATAACGCGAGGCGCACAGAGCAATTTACTGCGCCTCGCCCATTCGAGAGCGTCCCCTTTTGCGGCGGTATCTTCCCGCCCCGTCGCAAAAGGGGTGGCACTTTCGTGCGCACGCCGTTTTTGAAAATAATCTGCATAAGTCGAAAAAAACACTTGACATGCGCCCAAGTAAACTATATAATGAATTGTGCTGATGAAATTCAGCGCATAGCAAAATCAAATATGCGGATATGGCGGAATAGGCAGACGCGCTAGATTCAGGTTCTAGTGAGGGCAACTTCATGCAGGTTCAACTCCTGTTATCCGCACCATCGACCTTGTAGACTATTACAGATTACAAGGTCTTTTCTTTTTCCATAATAAACGACTTAGATTTCATTCGCAGGAATTCAAAACTCATTTTGAGCAGTCAGACGAGTGGATTTTTTGAAAGAAAGTAGTTTATGGTTGACTTTTTCCTACGATTAGTATATGATCAGATATAATTACAAGAACAGATTTTAATAGCACTGCGGCTGTGAAATTAATGATTATCCCGTATAATCGAAATTTTATTGAATTGAAGAATAGGCAAGCAGAAATTTTTTGGCGGATAGCACGTAACGTAACCGCTACAAGAATCAAAATCAAGGAATACAAGGAGTAATGTTGTCTTGGATAATATAAAATGGTTTAAGGAAGCAAAATACGGAATGATGGCTCATTGGGGTCTGTAT
>JAQXHB010000005.1 GCA_029007015.1 Bacillota bacterium
GTCTACCCTCGCAGACTTTCGCTACAAGCGCAAGTACAGCGCCGAAAACGGCGCACCCGGTGGCGCCGCTCGCTGTACGGGTCGAAGCGGTTCCAACACCGAAATCCGCGTGCCGCGAGGCACTTTGGTCAAAGACGCCGAGAGCGGCCGAGTTATAGCAGATATGTCGGGCGATGAGCCGGTCGTTATTTGTCACGGCGGCAAGGGCGGTGCGGGCAACTGCCATTTTGCCACCCCGACCAGGCAGATTCCGCGGTTTGCCAAACCGGGCACTCCGGGTGAGGAGCGCGAGGTGACCCTTGAACTCAAACTGCTGGCCGATGTGGGCATCATCGGTTTTCCGAATGTGGGCAAATCGACCCTCATCTCGGTGGTGTCGATGGCCAAGCCGAAAATTGCCAATTACCACTTCACCACACTGACTCCGGTGTTGGGTGTGGTCAGCATGGGCGAGGGTTCTTCGTTTGTGATGGCCGACATACCCGGCCTTATCGAGGGCGCAGGTGAGGGCGCGGGACTGGGACATGAGTTTTTGCGCCATGTCGACCGCTGCCGAATGCTGGTGCATGTCATTGATGTGTCCGGCAGTGAGGGACGCGACCCAATTACCGATTTTGAGCGCATCAATCACGAACTGGAGGTCTTTGACGCCGAGTTGGCTAAGCGCCCGCAGGTGGTGGCCGCTAACAAGTGCGATTTGGCTGACGAGGACGAGATTGCCCGCGTGAAAGTATATTTTGACGAGAGAAAAATACCCTTTTATCCGATAATGGCGCCCATATCCGAGGGGACACAGGCACTGATTAACCATGTCGCCGCCATGCTGGCCGAACTGCCTCCAATCAAGGTGTATGAGACTGAGCCGGAGCCTCTGCCCGAGCCGACCGCTCATGGCCGCGATTTTACACTGCGTGTGGAGGACGGCGTATACTTCATCGAGGGCGAATGGCTGCTGAAAATTATGGATCAGATTGACCCCGACGAGTATGACTCTATGCAGTATTTTCAGCGCGTGCTCTATTCGAGCGGCATTATTGACGCGCTGGTTGAGGCCGGTATATCGGCCGGCGACACGGTGTGCATATACGATATCGAATTTGACTATGTGCCGTGACCGCTTAGGCGCGCATGGGTGCCAAATGAATATTTCTTTGCCGCGTAATTAACGGCGGCAGAATGGAGATTATCGTGTCAGACAACAGGTTAAGCCCAAATGAATACAGCCCGCTTGCTCTCGCTTTTATGGGAGACGCGGTGTACGAGGTGCTGGTGCGCCGCGCCATCATCGGCCGAGCCAACCGCGCCGCCGGCGATTTGCACTCGCAGAGCGTGGCGATGGTCAGGGCGTCGGCGCAGGCCGAGGCGGCCAACGCCGTTTTGCCCCATCTCACCGATGCCGAACTGGCCGTCTACAAGCGCGGACGCAATGCCCATCCGGCCCACATGCCGCGCGGCTCCCGCATAAGCGATTATCACGCCGCAACCGGGCTGGAGGCGCTGTTCGGCTGGCTGTATATGTCGGAAAATTTTGACAGAATAGACTTTTTGTTTGGCATTATACTTGACGCGATGGGTGCATAAACTAACTCAAAACCGATGGGAGTTGAGTTGCCGTGCGCCGAATTGGCAGAGAAACAGTAAACGATATAGCGATAATCATAGCCGGTACAGCATCTGCTGCACTGGCTATTGATGTTTTTATGCAGCCCAATCACATTTCGCCGGGCGGACTGACCGGCGTGGCCACAGCGCTCAACTTTTTGATAAATATTCCGTCCGGTCTGTTGCTGATACTCATGAACATTCCGCTGGCAGTCGTTGCGGCGCGGCAAATCGGAGCAAAATTTTTAATAAAGACAGTGGCCGCCACATTACTGCTCAGCGTGCTGATAGATTTGTTTGCGGTGATAATTCCGCAGTATGAGGGCAATCGGATTTTGGCGTCGGTGTACGGCGGATTGCTCAACGGCTTTGGGCTGGCGCTTGTCTTTCTGCGCGGCGGCACAACCGGCGGCACCGACATTGCGGCGAAACTGATAAACCGCAGATATCCGTATGTTTCGATGGGCAGGGTGCTGCTTGTGTTCGACGCTGCGGTGTGTATTTTTGCCGCTGTAGTGTACCGCGATGTTGAGACGGCCCTCTATTCGGTGGTGGCGATCTTTGTGTCATCGCGCGTGCTTGATGCCACTCTCTACGGCGGCGACAGGGGTAAAATGTTTTATGTCTTTTCAAAGCACACCGACCGGCTGTCCGAGCAGATAATGCGGCAGATGAAGCGCGGCGTCACAGTGCTGTCGGCACACGGCGGGTACAGCGGCGAAGACAGACCGGTCATTCTGTGTGCCGTGCGCAACTATCAGGCGGCCGAACTCAGGCGCATTATCCGCTCATGCGACCAAAACGCCTTCATAATCATCGCCAATGCAGACGAGATACTCGGCCTCGGATTCAAGGCGCTCGGTCAAGCAGAAGAAAGCGGCGGACGCTGATAGAGCATCTGCCGCTTTCTTTAATTCAATCGGTTTAATAACGGTTAGTCATTGCGTTGACGGTTCTGGTTATTGTTCTGCTGATTGTTGTTCTGCTGGCGGTTTTGGTTATTGTTCTGCTGATTATTGTTCTGCTGACGGTTTTGGTTGTTGTTCTGCTGGTTGTTGTTCTGCTGACGGTTTTGGTTGTTCTCCATCTTTGATTCACCACTCTTTCTTGTTGGAGTCGTGAATAGTATTTGTATATGCGCCCCACTTATTCTAAAAAACACTATTGCCAAATAAAAAATTTTGTGATAAAATGTTTTAGTTAAAAAATTTGGGGGTATTAAAGATGTCAGGTCACTCAAAGTGGAATAATATTAAAAGAAAGAAAGAAAAGACCGACGCCCAGAAAGCAAAGGTTTTTACCCGTATCGGCCGTGAATTGGCCATGGCTGTCAAGGCCGGCGGCCCCGACCCGAATGTTAACGGCAAACTGCGCGATGTCATCGCCAAGGCCAAGGCCAACAATGTGCCTAACGACAACATCGACCGCATGCTCAAAAAGGCACTCGGCGCCGAGGACGGCAACAACTACGAGGAGATTATTTACGAGGGTTACGGCCCAAACGGTGTTGCGGTGGTCGTTGAGACCCTCACCGATAACCGCAACCGCACCGCAGGCGATGTTCGCCACTATTTCGACAAAAACGGCGGAAACCTGGGTCAGAACGGCTCGGTAATGTTTATGTTCGAGCGCAAGGGCATAATTATGGTTGACAGCGAGGGACTCGACGAGGACACTGTCATGGAGGATGCGCTTGAAGCCGGCGCAGAGGATTTCAATGTGCAGGAAGGCGCATACGAGATTGCGACCGACCCCAACGAAGTTGACCGCATTTGCGCCGAGTTGTCGGCCAAGGGATACAAGTTTATTTTGGCCGAGGCACAGTACATTCCGTCGACATACACATCACTTGAGGATGAGGAGTCGATAATGAAGATGAACCGTCTGCTGGATATGCTCGAGGAGAATGACGATGTCCAGTATGTATGGCACAACTGGGACAACGAGGAATAATCCCGCCATTCACCGGCTGAGCGGGCCCTTTGATTCACAAAAATTTGTTGACACGAATAAAATATTTTTAAAAAAAGCACTTGACAAACTGTTGCGGGTGTGATATTTTAAGTAAAACCGATGAATGAGAGTAGTAACAGGTTACCCTGACATTTCAGAGAGCCGCGGTTGGTGTGATGCGGCAGTGACAGACCCTGCGAATGGACTCATGAGGGCGAGCAGAAAGGTTATTTACCGAGTATGTCAGACGGATCCGACCGTTACAGCGGGAGGCGCATGATGGTGCGCCGGTGAGAGCACCGAGTTATTTCGGTGAATTTGGGTGGTACCGCAGGTTATTTTCCTGTCCCATGTTTTTCGCATGGGACAGGTTTTTTATTTGTTACGAAAGGTTGTGTCAAAAATGGCAGGCAGACGATGGTGCGACTGAATGTGATATCGCGCATACAACATTATATTTACAACTATTGAAAAGAGGAAATTATTATGAAAAAAATTGCTAAAATTCTTACTGTTTGTCTGACACTCATACTTTGCGTTGGATGTTTTGCTTCGTGCGGCGGCGACTCCGCCGGCGCTTCCTCCGATGCCGCCAAAACTCTGAAAATCGGCATCATCCAGTACATGAGCCACCCGTCGCTCGATAACTGCTACAACGGCATTGTTGCCGCTCTGGACGAGTCGGGCATCAATTACACCGTTGACCACCAGACCGGCTCAAGCGCATCGGCAGACTCCGATTGCACCGGCTTTGCTCAAAACATGGTATCCAAAAATTACGACATGATTATCGCAATTGCTACGCCGGCCGCTCAGGCCGCATATGCCGCCACTGACGGCACCGACATTCCGGTCATATTCTGCGCCGTGTCTGACCCCGAGGCTGCCAAACTGGTAGAATCAAACGACCGTCCCGGCGACAAGTGCACCGGCACATCGGATGTGCTCGACCTTGAGGCTCAGGTAAACCTCATTCAGGCCATGCAGCCCGATGTCAAGACCATCGGTATACTTTACACCTCGTCCGAGGCTAATTCAGTCACTAACCTTAACAACTTCAAGGCTGTTTGCCAGAAGCGCGGCCTGACCGTCGAGGCAAATGCCGTTCAGAGCGGCTCAGATATACCGGCCGCCGCAGAACTGCTTGCGTCCAAGGTTGACTGCATCAACAACTTCACCGACAACAATGTGGTAAACAACCTGAGCGTGGTGCTGGCTGCAGCCGATAAGTACAACATTCCGGTATACGGCTCAGAAGTTGAGCAGGTCAAGAACGGCTGTCTCGCCTCTGTATCTATCGACTATGTATCTCTCGGCAAAGTAACCGGTCAGATGGCCGTAGATGTCCTCGGCGGTGCCGATGCGTCAACCATGGCTGTCAAGACCATCTCCGATGCCACTCCCGTAGTCAACAGCGATGTACTGAACAATCTCGGCATGACCATGCCGGCCGATTATAACAACGCCGAGACGGTCACTACAAACAAGTAAAGGATGTTATTAAATGTCATTTTTAGGTGCCTGCGAGGTATTTCTTAAATCAGGTTTTATCTTTTCCATTATCGCAATGGGCTACTATGTTTCGTATTATATTCTTGATTTTCCTGATCTGACGGTGGAGGGCACCTTCCTATCCGGTGCCGTGGTTTTCGGCCTGATGTGCAGCCACGGCATCAATCCATGGCTGGGGCTGCTGGCAGCGTTTGCCGTCGGCGGCGCCTGCGGAACGGTGACTGGTGTGTTGCATGTACGACTGCACATCCGTCCTCTGCTGTGCGGTATACTGGTCTCGACGGTCCTCATTACCGTCAATCTGGTTGCTACCGCGGCCGGCATGACCGGCGACTTTACTGCCCAGAGCAGTTCGGTTATTTCTTACGGGCGCACGGTTGCCACACTGCATGACTGCTTTTTCGGTGACTTGATACCCGAGAGGGTGGGCGGAATTGCACTGCGCGATTTATTGCTTTTCTTTGTAATGGCAGTGGTTTGCAAGGTGTTGCTCGATTTGTATTTAAAGACCAAGAGCGGCCTTTTACTGCGCGCCGCCGGCAACAATGAGCAGTATGTGCGCATGCTGAGCAAGGACCCCGGCAAAAGCAAGATAATCGGTCTGGCTATCGGCAATGCCTACGCTGCTGTTGCGGGCGCGCTGTATACCCACATCAGCGGCAATGTCAACCAGAGCATGGGTATCGGCATGATTGTTATCGGCCTCGCGTCACTTATCATCGGAACTTCACTGCTGCGCTCGGTTAAGTTTATGAAGCCGACCACCAAGGTAATCATCGGCGCGTGCATCTATCAGGCTTGTCTGACCGTCGCACAGCGACTGGGTGTGCCGAGCGCCTATAACAAACTGATAATGGCGGTCATATTTACGGTGGCACTCGTACTGAGCGGCCGCCTGAAAAAGCGCGGAGGTGCCGAAAATGCTTGAACTTAAAAACATTTGCACATGCTTCAACAAGGGCACCGTTGACGAGATGACCCTTTTTGATAACTTCAATTTCTCTGCAAATGACGGACAGTTTATATCCATTGTCGGTTCAAACGGCAGTGGTAAAACCACCATGCTCAACCTGATTTGCGGCACAATGATGCCCGATAGCGGTCAGGTGATTTTCGACGGCACAGACATCACGCGTATGAGCGAATATCGCCGCGCAAAGGACATCGGCCGCGTCTTTCAGGACCCCAAGATGGGCACTTGCTCCAGTTTGACGGTGCTTGAGAATTTTGCACTGGCCGATAATAAGAACGGCCGGTTTGGACTTACCGGCGCCATCAACCGCAAGCGAATTGATTACTACCGCGAATTGCTCAGCCAGTGCAACATGGGGCTGGAGGACAGACTGGGAGTACAGGTTGGAGCACTCAGCGGCGGTCAGCGACAGGCCATTGCGCTGGTCATCGCCGGCATGACCGATGTCAAATTGCTCATACTTGATGAGCACACCGCCGCCCTTGACCCCAAATCGTCCGAGACAATTATGCAACTGACCGACCAACTGGTCAGCCGCAACAACACTACGGCCATCATGGTCACGCACAATCTGCGTTTTGCCGTTGAGTACGGCGACCGGCTGGTCATGATGCACCGCGGCGAATGTGTAATGGACATCGCAGGCGAGGAGAAAGCCAAAATTGTTGTTGACGACATTGTCGACAAGTTCAGCGAGATAAGCATCGAACTGGGAAACTGACAAATGAATAATTGACAATCACCGCCCATAACATATACCGTGGGCGGTGATTATTTGTTTATATATACTGTTAAACCCGGAGACACTCTGACAAGCGTTGCATCCTCCAACGGTATCAGCGTCGACGCGCTGGCGGCCGACAACGGCCTTGATGGGTCGGCGCGCCTTGCGCTCGGTCAGGCGCTTATCGTCAATCCGCCGATAATAACACACATTGTCACCGAAGGGGAGACGCTGTCATTCATTGCCGCGCAGTACGGCACGACCGAGTCTCAACTGCTGTACGAAAATCCCGCCATCGTCGATGCCGACAGTATTGTGCCCGGTCAGGTTATTTACATCAGCGGTCGTCAGGTGCGGCTCGGGAATATATCGGTCAACGGATATGTGTATGATTATGTAAACCCGGATGTGCTTAGGCAAACACTGCCATATCTGACATGGGTGACCGTTTTTGGCTACGGACTGCGTACCGACGGCAGCCTTGTCTATCCGAATGACAGCGAGATAATTGCAGCGGCGCTGTCGGCCGGCGTGGCGCCGGTCATGCTGCTGTCGGCAATGACCGACGACGGCCGGTTCAGCAGTGAAAATGCCAGTTATATTTTAAATAACCTCGATGTTCAGCAGACACTTATCAACAATATTTACGAGGTTGCTGTCAGCAAGGGGTACTATGCCGTTGACTCCGATTTTGAGTATGTTCCGAGTGAGGATAGGCAGGCGTATGCCGATTTTATTACGCGGCTGCGCCAGCGGCTCAATCCAAGCGGAATAGAGGTGTTTGTTGCCCTTGCACCCAAAGTCAGCGACGACCAGCGCGGCCTGCTTTATGAGTCGCACGACTACGGTCTGCTCGGCAATGCGGCCGACCAAGTGCTGCTGATGACATACGAGTGGGGGTATGCCTACTCTCAGCCGATGGCGGTCGCGCCGATAAACAGCGTGCGCCGCGTGCTCGAGTATGGGCTGACCCGCATTGATGCGTCAAAAATACTGATGGGCATACCGAATTACGGTTACGACTGGAATGTGCCGACGGTAGAAAACCAGCGTGCGCGTACCATATCCAACAGCGAGGCAATTGAATTGGCCGTGCGGTACGGGGCGGAAATACTATTTGATGAGGAGTCACAGACGCCGCACTTTAATTATGTCGATGAAAGCGGTCAGGGGCATGATGTGTGGTTTGAAGATGCACGCAGTCTGAACGCAAAACTGCGATTGGTGGCGGGCGAGTCGCTCAACGGCATCGGAGTGTGGAATGTGATGAATTTTTTCCAACCGCTGTGGACACTGACTGTAAATCTGTTTAACATTCGCAAAATAGTTGACCGCGAAGTATAACTCAAAAGGCACAATCGGGGCTGTCATCTAAGCACTTTTCTTTGCAAAGTGTTTCGGTGACAGCCCTGTTAATTTATTCAGCCGTTGCAAGCGCCCGACCTGCATAATGATTTAGAATATCCGTTGACAAATAGGAAGATATCGGCTATAATATATAACACATGTTACATAAATGATGTTACGAATAAAACTTTGAAAAGGAGATGAAATTATGCCCCCTAAACCGAAATACACAAAAGAGGAAATCATATCGGCGGCTTATGAACTCACTCGGGAAAAAGGTATTGATGCAGTTGTTGCAAGAGAAGTCGGCAAACGCCTTAATACCTCATCATCCCCGATTTTTACAGTTTGGAGCAGTATGGAGGAGTTAAAGGAGGAGGTTCGCCAACTTGCCAAACAAAAATACCGACAGTATATGGCAGATATTTTCGATTATTCGCCCTCTTTTAAGGAGTTTGGTATGCGGTGTGTCAGTTTTGCGGCCGAGGAGCCAAATCTGTTTCGACTGCTGTTCCTGACAAAGCGGGATAAACACAGTCCGTATGTCCGATTTAAGCAGGAGTTTGAAGGCATTTTTATACCGCTTGTGGAAGAAATCAGAAATCAATTTGAACTGTCCAAGTCGGATGCGGAGGATTTGCTCAGCCAAATGATTATTTTTGCCAATGGTATTGCGGCATATATCATTACCGATACCAGTAGTCTTTCTAAAGAGACGGTCAGCCGCTATTTGAGTACGGTGTGTATAGGCATTGTACTGACCGATAAATTGCGCGACGGCAGCATTGATTTGTCCACGGCCAAATCAATGACAGACCCTTACTCCATTGCAACCATTCCGCACAAAAAGAATATATAAAACAGGGGGAGATTTTTATGCTTAAAATCGAGCATTTAACCAAAATTTACGGTGATAAAAGGGCTGTTGATGACCTTTCATTACACATAAAGCCGGGTGAGATTTACGGCTTTATCGGACACAACGGCGCCGGCAAAACAACCACTCTCAAGGCGTGCTGCGGTATTTTGCAGTATGACAGCGGT
Organism: Bacillota bacterium; assembly: GCA_029007015.1. Taxonomy (GTDB): domain Bacteria; phylum Bacillota; class Clostridia; order Oscillospirales; family Acutalibacteraceae; genus SUG1189. Next base: position 9,156 of record JAQXHB010000005.1, read on the forward strand.
GAAATTACGGTTGACGGTGTTTCGATGAAACAATCCCCGATAATCTGTAAAAGTAAAATCGCCTACATACCTGACAACCCTGACCTATACGAATTTATGACGGGTGTTCAGTTTTTAAATTTTGTTGCCGATGTTTTCGGCGTCGGCGCCGACGAGAGAAAAGAGCGTATAACTAAATATGCCGACGCGTTTGAGATTTCGTCCGATTTAGGCTCACCGATTTCGGCCTATTCTCACGGTATGAAGCAAAAACTGGCCATTATATCGGCACTCATTCATGAGCCGAAACTGATTATTATGGATGAGCCTTTTGTGGGGCTTGACCCCAAAGCCACCCATTTGCTCAAAGAAATAATGAGGAATATGTGCTCTAAAGGGGCGGCAATATTTTTCTCAACCCATGTGTTAGAGGTTGCGGAAAAACTGTGTGACAAGGTTGCCATTATCAAGGGCGGCAAACTGATGCGCTCGGGTACGATGGATCAGGTCAAGGGGGACGCATCCCTCGAAGATGCCTTCCTCGATTTGGAGGAAGCAAAATGACAAAGGCTCTTTTTAAAAAGCAGATGATGGAGGTTTTCTCTTGGCTTTATAAGGACAAAAAGTCCGGCAAACTTCGTTCTGTGCAGGGTATTATCACTTATGCCATACTGTACCTTGTCGTTTTCGCCTCTCTCGGTTCGGCTTTTTACTATGTTGCCGATATGCTATGTCAACCACTTGTTACGGCAGGAATGGGCTTTGTTTATTGGTGCTTAATGGGGCTTATCGGGGTATTTCTCGGCGTGTTCGGCAGTGTGTTCAGCACATATTCGTATTTGTATAAGGCAAAGGATAATGATTTTCTTTTGTCGTTGCCGATACCTGTTTCCCGAATTTTGCTCGTCCGGCTCTCCGGCGTGTATGCAATGGGCCTCATGTACGAACTTATCGTAATGATACCAACCGTCCTTGTGTGGTTTATGAAAGCCCCCTTTTCTCTCGTCGGTGCCGTTTGCGTAATACTTATTCCGTTTATACTGTCGGTGTTTGTACTTGTGCTGTCGGCAGTTCTCGGTTGGGTTGTGGCGCTTGTTGCGGGAAAACTCAAGCACAAAAGCATCATCACTGTGTTTATATCCCTTGCCTTTATTGCCGCTTATTACTATATCTACGGCAAAGCCTATTCTATGCTGCAAATGATTTTACAGAATGCCGGTGCAGTGGGTGAAAAGGTAAAGGTGGCACTTTATCCGCTTTATCAAATGGGCTTGGCGGCTGAGGGTAATTTGCTCTCGATGGTCATTTTTACCTTGATAATCGGCGCGCTGTTTTTGATAGTTTATTCTGTGCTCTCGCGCAGTTTCATAGGGCTTGCAACGGCAAACAAAGGCAATGCCAAAACAGAATATAAGAATAAGGAACAAAAGGTAAAATCGGTTGGCGGCGCGTTACTTCAAAAGGAGATGCGGCATTTTTTAGGCAGTGCCAATTATATGCTCAACTGTGGCCTCGGCATAATCTTTATGCCGGTCGCCGCCGCACTGCTGTTTTGGCAAGCGGATACGGTGCGGGAAGTTTTGACCATGCCGTTTTTGCAAAAGTATGTCCCGCTTTTGGCTGTGGCGGCAATATGTACCGTTGCCACTATGAACGATATGACGGCTCCTTCCGTTTCCCTTGAGGGTAAAAATATCTGGCTTGTGCAGTCCTTCCCAATTTTAAGCCGGCAGGTATTGGCGGCCAAATTAAAGTTTCACCTGATTTTAACGGTTATCCCCGCCGTACCGCTGATTATATTGGTTGAATGGCTGATAAAACCCGAAATTGCATTTGCATTGCTCATCCCTATTGCAACCCTTTTATTTATTGTGCTTATGGCGTCCTTTGGGCTTTTCATAAATCTTAAAATGCCCAATCTTAACTGGACAAACGAAATTGTCCCCATAAAGCAGAGTATGAGCGTTATGATTGCTTTGTTTGGCGGATGGGTTATCATTATGGCATTCGCAGGGCTGTATGTTTTGCTTGACAGCGTTTTAAGCCCGTTAGTTTATCTGTTGCTTGTATGCGCGTTACTTCTCGCTTTTTGTGTCGGTTTGATTGGTTGGATTTTCACAAAAGGCGAAAAAATATTTGCAACACTGTAATTAAACAGTAAATAAGTTTAAGGAGTTTGATACATTATGAAAAAATTAAGTAAAATTTTATGGGGCGTAGCACTTATACTGGTCGGCGGAATTTTTGCCTTAAATGCTTTCGGCATTACTGACATTGAGGTTTTCTTTGACGGATGGTGGACACTGTTTATTATTGTTCCCTGTTTTATCGGTCTTTTCAGCGAGCGGGAAAAAACGGGTAATATTATCGGCCTTTTGATAGGCGTATTTTTACTGCTTTGCTGTCAGGATGTATTGGGCTTTGACATGCTTTGGAAATTAGCCGTTCCCGCCATCATTGTTATTATCGGTCTTAAACTTATTTTGACGGCGATTTTCGGTGACAAGGCAACGAAACTGATTGTGCAGTCCCGTCAAAAGGGCGATGATGTAAAAACCGGCTGTGCGGCCTTTTCGGGTCAGGATATGAACTTTGACGGTGAAAACTTTGACGGTGCCGAGTTAAGCGCCGTTTTCGGCGGTATTAAGTGCGACATTAGTAATGCAATTATCGAAAAGGATTGCGCCATTACCGCATCGGCTATTTTCGGCGGAATTGATATTTTTGTTCCCGACAATGTTAATGTAAAAATAAGTTCAAATTCCATTTTCGGCGGAGTTTCCGAGAAAAAACACCACCCGTATATCGATGGCGCAGTTACTGTGTACATAAACGCAACCTGCATATTCGGAGGCACTGAAATCAAATGACATCATTTCAAAAAGTAATAAAATATGTTGCTGTTGCGTTGGCGGTTTTCTTAATAGTCACCATTATCGGCGGAATAATAACGGGACTCAGCAGTATTTCCGTACTGCTTTCGGGAAAAGACAGAGCAATTACGGGCGAAATGCAGGTTTATCCGATTGACGGTGAGATTTCTTCTCTGTCGATAAACTTGAGCGGTGCACAACTGGAAATACAGACTGCGGATAAATTCTCGGTGGAAAGCAATCACAATTATATTTCCGTAAAATCGGATAACGGAAAACTCAGTATCAGTGAAACAAAGAAATTTTTATCAGTTTCACCTAAAGGGGTAACGGTAGTTTTAACTATTCCGGCGGGCTTTGTGTTTGACAGTGCAACGGTTGATACAGGCGCGGGCAAGGTGGAAATTGATACTTTGTCGTGTGATGTTTTAGAACTTTCTCTCGGCGCAGGAAAAGCGGACATTAAAAACCTGACGGCCAATTCGCGCGCTCAAATTGACGGCGGCGCCGGCGAGGTGAACATAGGCGGCGGAAAACTATGCAACTTGGACCTTGATATGGGTGTAGGCAAGTTGACGCTGAAAAGTCGCATTGAGGGCAAAGGTGACCTCGATTACGGGGTGGGTGAAACCGATTTAATTCTATTAGGAAGTAAGACCGACTATAGAATAGAACTTGACAAAGGAATCGGTAAAGCCGAAATTTCGGGCGAGAATATGAGAGACGATTCGGTTTACGGCTCAGGCGAAAACCTCATTGAAATCGACGGTGGCATCGGAGCATTGAGCATTACCTTTTCAGAAGAATAGATTTGCACTGCTCATTTTAAAGTTGATGATAGGGAGCAAAAATTGTTGAAGAAAGTGATACTAAATCCAATCGGTATGTTTTTTATCGGACTGATACTCGGTATAGTCAGCCGATTGCTCGATATTTATACCGATAACTTGGGAAATATTTTTTCGCAAATGGCGATATGGATACTGTTCGGAGTGCTGATTTCCATATACAGCAGTTCTAAAAGAAAAGCCATGCTTAACATATTGCCCTTTTGCATAGGTATGCTTATAACCTATTATTTTGTAGCATTCATTACAAAGGGTGTTTACTCCACCGTATTTATCATAGGCTGGACTGTATTTGCCCTTCTTTCTCCGATAATTGCATATTTTGCCTGGATGACCAAAGAAAAAGGTGTGTTCCCAAAGATAATCGGCATAGGTATTATAATTGTCTCTTTATTATCAAGTGTGATTTTATTTGATAGAATAAGATTTTATGACATAATTATCAATGTTATAACGGCATACTTTCTGTTTGTGAGAAAGATAAAAAGGACTTGATTTTCACGGAGAAAACTATGGATAAAAATAAGCACCGGCTGAATGTCGCAGATATTATCACATTACTTCGTATTTTCGGTACAGTTCTGCTTCTCCTTTTTAAACCGTTAACGCCCGGCTTCTTTTGTGTATATGCCCTGACGGGGCTGACAGATGTGCTGGACGGGTGGATTGCCCGAAAGACCAAAACCGCCGGTGAATTTGGCGCACGGCTGGATAGTATTGCCGATTTATTATTCTATACGGTAATGCTGATTCGCCTTTTACCGGTTCTTTTATCTAAACTGCCAAATGAAATATGGTATGCTGTAGCCGCCGTTTTTTGTGTACGAATTTCGGCATATGTAACTGCGGCAATAAAATACCGTCGGTTTGCCTCTTTGCATACATTTCTCAACAAGTTTACGGGCGTTGCTGTTTTCTTGATTCCCTTTTTGCTTATTACCGACGGTGCCGTAGTATTCTGTTTTATAGTATCGGCGGTTGCAATGGCCGCTTCTTTAGAGGAACTGGTCATTCACATTCGCCGTAAAGAATACAGCCAAAATGTAAAATCGATTTTTTATGTATAAAAGGTGAAATGCTGATGGTTATATTAGAAACCGACAGACTAATACTCAGAAAATGGACTGAGGCAGATGCAGAAAGCCTGTTCCGATATGCTAAATGCCCCGATGTGGGCCCTATTGCAGGCTGGCCGCCGCACAAATCGGTAGCAGAAAGCATTGATGTGATACGAAATGTATTTAGCGGAGAGGAGTGCTATGCAATCTGCGAAAAGGGCAGGGATGAGGCCATCGGCGCCATTGAACTTAAACTGAACGGACATACTGATATGACCGGGCGTGACGATGAGTGTGAACTGGGTTATTGGCTGGGCAAACCGTTTTGGGGCAAAGGATATATGACCGAAGCTGCAAGAGAAATTGTCCGCCACGGATTTGAGGATATCGGCATGAACACAATTTGGTGCGGATACTATGATGGCAATCAAAAATCCAAAAGAGTACAGGAAAAGGTTGGTTTCATATATCATCACACATGCGAAAATGTGCCGGTACCGCTGCTCAATGAGGTTCGGATGGGACATACAAATGTACTGACCAAGGAACATTGGAAAGAGATAAATGAAACGGCCGAAATCGTTTCAACTATGACTATAACAGGTATTTTGTAAAGATAAATTTTAGGGGAGATACATAATGAATGTGTGTGTTTTATGGGTACCAACCGAAAAATTAAAAAAATGTTTTCTAATGCCTTAAGAGAAAAAGCCAATTTTGCCTTTTCTTTTATAAACGACATAGAACAGGCAAAAGAATGGCTTGTATCAGAATAGGGAAAGACGGTGAACACTGGTTTCACACAAATGAACAGATGCAGTTTCTGGATAACTGGATTTTAGAACTTGCAAAAAAGAACAATGCAAACTATGTGCTTATAGATGATAAATACGAAATTGATATTGATTTATAACAGCTAATACCTGCAGAGGTATAACTCAAAACGCACAACAGGGGCTGTCGCCGAAGTGACCTTTGGTGACAGCCCCTGTAATTTGTTCAGCCGATTAAATTATTTCAGTTGGACACCGCCGACCGTTATCTCGCCGCGGTCATAATGTAAAATGTCGCAGCCTCCCTGAGAAAAGCAACAACACAGCACGAGACAACTGCTTTGAACTTAAGCGCCCGCGGACGATTGTCATATGCAAGCGAAATGTGACGAAGGAAAAATAATTTATTGCGGTTGTGCCGCCCCATCGCTGGCAATAATGCTAGTGAAAACAAATCAATGGGGGCGACAAAATGTATTACAATAAGGTTGAAATATGCGGCGTCAACACCTCCACGCTGACGGTGCTGACAGAGGAACAAAAAACTGAACTGCTGGCGCGTTCAAAGGCCGGTGACGCAAAAGCGCGTGAGCAACTTATTTCGGGTAATTTGAAACTGGTGCTCAGCATTGTCCAGCGCTTTTTAAATAGGGGAGAGAACCTCGATGACCTGTTTCAGGTCGGGTGCATCGGGCTGATAAAAGCGATAGACAATTTTGACACCTCTCATGATGTCAAATTTTCCACATACGCCGTTCCGATGATAATAGGTGAAATTCGGCGTCACTTGCGCGACCACAGTGCGATGCGGGTCAGCCGCTCCATAAAGGACGCTGCTTACCGCGCCATGCAGGCCAAGGAAAAACTGACCGCCGAGCACGGTCGCGAGCCGTCCGTTGACGAGATTGCCGCCGCGATAGATCTGCCTCGCGAGGAGGTGGTGCTGGCGCTTGAGAGCATCGTCGACCCTGTGTCGCTTAACGAGCCGGTCTATTCTGATGGCGGCGACACCATTTATGTGATGGATCAAATCAGCGACAAAAACGACGAGACCGGCTGGCTGGATGAAATCGTGTTCAAAGAGGTTATCAGGTCGCTGGGCGAGCGGGAGCGCACCATACTTTCAAAGCGCTTTTTGCAGGGCAAGACGCAAATGGAAGTGGCCGATGAAATCGGCATTTCTCAGGCGCAGGTCAGCCGTATTGAAAAGGGTGCAATGAGCAAAATTAAAAAGCAGTTTTGACACAAAAAGAGGGCGGCTCTGTATATCAGAGCCGCCAAAATTTTTATTTTTCCCAGTCGGCAATAGCCTTTTTGAGCAGTTCGACCGACTGCTTCTCCGACTCGACCGATGACTCTATTTTCTCAAAATCGGTGCCCGCAACCACACGCTTGGATATATAGACATCGTGGGAGATGTAGTTCTCGTACACTGCGTTGACCGCATCGGCCAGCGGAGTGTCGCGCCAGTTGTACGCGGTGCCGTCCTTGTCCGGCAGCCAATCGACCGATTCAAAGACCTCAAACTTCATCAAGCGGTCGTAATACGAATCGTCTGTTATGAACAGCATGGTCTGGCCATATTGCATCTCGGCCATCAGTTTGGTCGACTGCGCCGCCTGCGCGTCTTGAGTGTATCCGACGCACGCATCGACGATGTCCACCTTGACCTGACCGTCACCGTTTATGTCCTCGCCAAACTGCTCAAAGTAGTCTGACATGGCGTCGATGACAGTGTCGGGCGCCTGTTTTGAGAGTGACAGCACAATTTTGTAGTCGGGTTCCACCCTCATGGCGCACTGGGTGCATCCGATGATGAGTGCCAGCGCAATAATGCTGCCGATGAATATATGCAACTTGTAGTAGTACCAAATATTTGCAATTTTTTCCTTGAGAGGAAGTTTTTGCTTCATGAAACTGTCCATACCGATTTGCGCTCGCGCTCCTTTTGCGATAATTGATGTGCAGCATCTGCTTACAACAGATTATACCAAATATCGCCGC
>JAQXHB010000006.1 GCA_029007015.1 Bacillota bacterium
ACCGGTCTTGCCGGTGCAAACAATGTCAAGGCTTATTCTCTGACCGTTTCTGCCGATGGTAAACTTTCTCTTACTGTTGCCGGCACAACCATCTGCTCCAACATTGATGTAAGCGATGTTGATTTCTCGGCTGCTACTTTCAGCGTTAAGTCCGGTGTAAATTATTCCGGCGGCTCAAAGTATACTGACCCGAATCTGACCATTCAGGATGCTTCGGGCGAGGACACCTCCAGCGAGGACACTTCCAGCGAGGACACCTCCAGCGAGGATACCTCCAGCGAGGACACTTCCAGTGAGGATACCTCCAGCGAGGATACTTCCAGCGAGGACACCTCAAGCGAGGACACCTCCAGCGAGGATACTTCCAGCGAGGATACCTCCAGCACCCCGCTTGAGAAGGGCGACGCTCCTTTCAACACTGAGGATTGGTCGGCACTCGGCCTGTCCACCAGCACCACCAAGATTTACGGCTATTCAGTCGGTTTGACCTGCACGGCTGCCAACATCACCGTTCCGAATGCCCAGAATTACAACTCCTCCGGCAGAGTAGAAGGCGACAAGTATATCGACCTGTCCGACGGCTTCACCTTCTCATGGAACATGGGCGATTCCGGCTGGAACCTGAAGAGAGAAGGCGTTTACCTTGATGCTCCGACCGGCGTCCGCTCTCCTTACTACTGCGTAGTGCAGATTGGCGATTTGGCCGTTGTCAGCACACGCGGTAAGGGCACCGATATGGCCCCTTACGGCTCACCCAACCCCTACAATGTTAACGCCAAGGTTTACCTGGTTAAACTGGACTCGTCTGAAGATGCTGCCGCAGTTATTCCCTCACTCGATGCTGCCGTTCCCGCTGAATTTGGCGTATACGGCACCGTTCTGGCATCTTACGATGTAAAGGATCCCGAAACCGAGACTACACCTTACTATGGCAACTACAAGAGAGACTACACTCTGACCGTTAAGAACGGCAAGGCCACCCTGTCGATGAACGAGACCAACATCTTCACAAATGTTGATGTATCCGACATCTACTTTGGCAATGCCAACTTTGCTGTTAAGGCTGCTGCAGGATACAGCGGCGGCGCGTCATTCACCTCTCCGAAACTCGTAGCCGTATCAGGCGGCAACGGCGGTTCCGGCGGTTCCGGCGGCAACGGCGGTTCGGGCAGCAACGGCGGCAACGGCGTTGATTCCGGCGACACCACCAATCTGCTTGCCTTCATCGCACTGGCAATGGTTGCCGCAGGCGGCGTTCTGCTGACTGTCAGAAAGAAGTCGAGCGCTCGCTGATTGCGCGACCGATTGACTGCTTTAGACGCATGAATTAAACTTAAAAACCCCCGACACCTTATCAGTGTCGGGGGTTTTGCCATACCTGATTTAATTGTTTGCGGCTCGCGATATTTGCCTGCGTCCAATCAATCGTCCGAATGGGTCACGCGGTGGATGGCCTCCATGCGTGCATCCAGTTCGGCCGCTATCCGCGCACACTCGGCCAAGTCGCTGTCAATAGAGTCGGAAAAACTCAAATCCTTTTTGTAGCGAATCTTGTGCTCGGTGCTCGCCCACCAGTCCATTGATATGGTGCGCAACTGCACCTCAACCCTCATCATGCGCTTGCTGTCGTGCAGGAAAATGGGCGTCTCCACTATCAGATGCAGACTGCGGTATCCGTTGGCCTTGGGCTTGCCGATGTAGTCCTTCTTTTCAATCAGCCGGACATCGTCCTGCTTGAGAAGGGCGTCGGCCAGCATGTAAATATCCGACGGAAATGCGCATATTACGCGCACGCCGGCAATGTCGTTTATATTTTCCTCGATGCCGGCGACGGTAACGGGCAGACCCTTGCGCACCAGTTTATCGAGGATGCTTTCGGGCGATTTGAGACGGGTTTTGATGCTCTCGATGGGGTTGCGGTCATACTGTATAGAGAGTTCCTCATTCAGCACTCGGAACTTGGTCTCTATCTCCATCATGGCACAGCGGTAATAGGCCATCAGTTCCCTGTACGGATTGGAGTGTTGGCTGATTTTGTTTCTTACATTCTTTTCAGAAAGATGGCTGAGCACCAGTTGCTCTAAACGGTGCGCTTCGTTCTTGTTCATTATACTATCAGTCCCTGTTTGTTAATTTTTACCTAAACATTATAGCACATCTGCCGTCAAATTACAACAAACTATACATGCGCCAAATCGGCCGATGAATTATATACTTTGTTGCCCGTAATTTTTTTAAAAAACGCTTGACACGGCGGGCGTTATGAGTTAATATTGAGTATAAGTTGAAATTGAATAGCAAAGGCTATGACGAAGACGGAATCTGTCAGCACTTGTCAGAGAGCCGGGGGCGGTGCGATCCCGGTAAATTGCGGCAGAACTTCCTCTCACTTCCGAGCCGGAGGCCCCAAAGGTTCATCACCCAGTAGGTCCTTCCCGTGGATGCTACGTAAGTGCATAGAAGTTGTCAGACTTCGAAGAGGTGGCGAATGAAATATTCGCAATTTGAGTGGTACCGCGAGTGTAAATGAATCTTTTGCACCCGTCTCAAGGCAAAAGAGCTTTGAGATGGGTGTTTTCTTATATTTCAAAAAGCAAAATTTCCAGACATTTGAAAGGCGGAAGGTTAAAAATGTTATCACTTGACAAGGTATTTAACGCGCAAACAGTGCTCAAGGGCATTGTGCGCGAGACCGGACTGGTCCGCGCTTACGGCATTGCGCCCGAATGCGAGTTGTACCTTAAACCCGAAAATCTGCAAATAACCGGCTCGTTCAAGGTACGCGGCTCGGCATACAAAATTGCCATGCTGTCGGACGAGGAAAAGGCCAAGGGCGTTATAGCCTGTTCAGCCGGTAACCACGCTCAGGGTGTGGCGCTGGCGGCCTCCAAAAACGGGATTAAATCGCTCATCTGTCTGCCAGACACCGCCCCCATCTCAAAGGTGGAGGCCACCAAGGGATACGGCGCCGATGTGTGTCTGGTCGAGGGCTGTTACGATGACGCCTACAAAAAGGCTCTCGAACTCAAAGAGAGCGAGGGTTACACCTTCGTTCACCCCTTTGACGATGAAAATGTTATCGCCGGTCAGGGCACCATCGCTCTGGAGGTGCTCAATGACCTGGACAATATCGACGCCATTGTGGTGCCTATCGGCGGCGGCGGACTGATATCGGGCATCGCCTACGCAGTCAAGAAAATCAAGCCGTCGGTCAAGGTGTACGGCGTACAGGTGGCCGGCGCCCCCAGCATGTATAACTCAATAAACGCCGGCAAAATCGAGTGTCTGCCCTCGGTGCACACCATTGCCGACGGCATCGCCGTTAAACAGCCGGGTGAAAACACCTTCAATCTGGTCAAAAAGTATGTCGACGACATAGCCATCGTCAGCGATGACGAGGTGGCATCGGCCATACTGGCGCTCATCGAAAAGCAAAAGATGATTGCCGAGGGCGCCGGCGCGACATCGGTAGCGGCGGTCATGTTTGACAAATTCGGCCTCAAGGGTAAACGGGTCGTAAGCATCGTTTCGGGCGGCAACATTGATGTGACCAGCCTCTCGCGCGTCATCGACAGAGGCTTGCTTAACTCGGGCCGTTCCTCGAGCCTGCTCATCGAACTTATTGACAAGCCCGGCCAACTCAAGGACATTTCGCGCATCATCGCTGACTGCGGCGGCAATGTCACTGGCGTTCACTACGAAAAGGGCAACACCGAGAGCATCAACGGATGCTACCTGCGCATTGAGATGGAAACAAGGGATTACAACCATGTCAAACTGATAGTAGAGTCCCTGCGCAAAGAGGGCTTTAAAATTGTATAAATTCTGTGTTATAATATAAAGGAGTTACATTTATGAGCAACCGTGTTCAAACAAACAACGCGCCCGAAGCCATCGGGCCTTATTCGCAGGCAATAGTTACCGGCAACCTGGTATTCACATCGGGACAGATTCCGCTCAACCCCGAAACAGGTCTCATCGAGGGCGAAACCATCGCAGAGCAGACCCACCGCGTGTGCAAAAATTTGGAGGCTGTGCTGAATGCCGCCGGCGCCCGACTGACCGACGCTGTCAAGACGGTCTGCTTTTTGAGCGACATTGCTGATTTTGCGGCATTTAACGAGGTGTACGCTCAGTATTTCACCGGCAAGCCGGCCCGCTCCTGCGTGGCTGTCAAAGATTTGCCGAAGGGCGCTTTGGTAGAAGTTGAAGTGATCGCTGAAAAGGAGCAGTCTGATGATGGATGCAAGTAAATACCGGGTGGGATACTTTCCCGCACCGGCAGAGTACAACACATGGGTCGAAAAGGACCACATCGAAAAGCCTCCGGTGTGGTGCAGTGTAGATATGCGCGACGGCAATCAGAGCCTGGTTATACCCATGAGTTTGGAGGAAAAACTTGAGTATTACAAGGTTTTGCTGGGCGTCGGTTTCAAAGAAATCGAGGTCGGATTTCCTGCCGCCAGCGAGACCGAATACGAATTTTTGAGAACCCTCATCGACAACAATATGATACCCGACGATGTCACCGTTCAGGTGCTCACGCAGTGCCGCGAGCACATTATACGAAAGACATTTGATGCCTGCAAAGGCGCCCCCAGCGCCATAATCCACTTTTACAACTCGGTCAGCGTGGCACAGCGCGAGCAGGTATTTAAAAAGTCGAAAGAAGAAATTAAAAAGATTGCCGTTGACGGCGCCAAATTGGTCAAGAAGTTGGCCGGCGAATATGACGGCAACTTCCGTTTTGAATACTCGCCGGAGTCATTCACCGGCACCGAACCGGAGTACGCGCTCGAAGTGTGCAACGCGGTGCTGGATGTGCTGGAGCCGTCGGCCGACAACAATGTTATCATCAATTTGCCGGTAACGGTCGAAATGAGCCTGCCGCATGTTTACGCCGCTCAGGTGGAATACATGAGCAAGAATTTGAAGTACCGCGAGTTTGTCACCCTGTCGCTTCACCCGCACAATGACCGCGGCACAGGCGTTGCCGACACCGAACTGGCACTGCTTGCCGGCGCCGACCGCGTCGAGGGCACGCTGTTCGGCAACGGCGAGCGCACAGGCAATGTTGACATCATCACGCTGGCGATGAATATGTATTCACACGGCGTCGACCCCAAACTGAACTTCTCCGACATGCCCTATCTGGTTGAGGAGTACGAGAAATGCACCCGCATGCAGGTCTATGAGCGTGCACCCTACGCCGGTGCGCTGGTGTTTGCCGCATTTTCGGGCAGTCATCAGGACGCCATCGCCAAGGGCATGAAGTACAGAAAGAAAAACGGTATGCACCAGTGGAATGTTCCATACATACCCATCGACCCGACCGACATCGGCCGCACATACGATGCCGATGTCATTCGCGTAAACTCTCAGTCGGGCAAAGGCGGCATCGGCTATCTGCTCGAGCACACCTACGGCTACATTCTGCCGCCTAAGATGCGCGAGCATCTCAGTTACCTGTGCAAGGACATTTCCGACCGCGAGCACAAAGAGTTAAAACCCGATGAGATATTGGCCATATTCAGCGACAGTTATCTCAACTATACCGGCGACATCACCGTCACCGACTTTGAATTTATGCGCGAGAACGACACCGTCAAAATCGACATCACCTTTATGAAGGACGGCGTCGAGACCGAAATGACAGCCGAAGGAAACGGCTCGCTGAGCGCCATAAACAACGCGCTCAAAGCCTACACCGGCAAGGAGTACACATTGCAGGTGTTCACCCAGCACAGCATGCAGGGTCAGGGCTCGCAGAGTGTGGCCGCATCTTACATCGGGCTTGAGAGCACCGACGGCAAGATGTTCTGGGGCGCCGGCACCGACACCGATGTGGTCAAGGCCAGCACCAACGCACTACTGAGCGCCTTCCACAACATGTCAAAAGGAGAATAAACCATATGGGAATGACCATGACTCAAAAAATCCTCGCCGCCCATGCAGGGCTTGACAGCGTGGAGGCCGGACAGCTCATCAGTGCAAAACTGGACATTGTCCTCGGCAACGATATTACCACCCCTGTGGCCGTAAACGAGTTCAAAAAGGCCGGCTTCAGCGAAGTGTTTGACAAAGACCGCATCGCCATCGTGCTCGACCACTTTGTCCCCAACAAGGACATCAAGGCCGCCGAGCAGTCCAAAACCTGCCGCGAATTTGCGTGCAGTCATTGCGTCAGCCACTTTTACGATGTGGGCAAAATGGGCATTGAGCACGCTCTGCTCCCCGAGCAGGGTGTCGTGACCGCCGGCGATTGCATCATCGGAGCCGACAGCCATACCTGTACCTACGGTGCACTGGGCGCCTTTTCAACCGGCGTCGGCAGCACCGACATGGCCGCCGGCATGGCGACCGGCACAGCGTGGTTCAAGGTGCCGTCGGCCATCAAATTCAACCTGACCGGCAAACTGCCCTGCAATTGCAGCGGCAAAGATGTCATACTGACCATCATCGGCATGATTGGAGTCGACGGCGCGCTGTATAAGAGCATGGAATTTGCCGGCGACGGCGTCAAAAATCTGTCGATGGATGACCGCCTCTGCATCTGCAACATGGCCATCGAGGCCGGCGCCAAAAACGGCATTTTCCCCGTCGATGAAAAGACCGAGGAGTACATGCGAGGCCGCTCAAAGCGCACGCCGGTTAAATACGAGGCCGACGCCGACGCGGTATATGAAAAAACCATTGACATTGATTTGTCGGCCATCGTGCCGACCGTCGCGTGCCCCCATCTGCCCGAAAACACCCGTCCGGCCGCCCAATTGGCCGACATCAAGGTCGACCAGGTGGTCATCGGAAGCTGCACCAACGGCCGAATGGAGGACATGGAGGCCGCGTACAACATTTTGAAGGGCAAGCACATTGCCGACGGTATACGCTGTATTATCATTCCCGGCACCATGCAGATACTGCGCGAATGTGTCGAAAGAGGTTACTACACCGCTTTCATAGACGCCGGCGCCGTAGTATCCACCCCGACCTGCGGCCCCTGCCTGGGCGGATACATGGGCATCCTGGCGGCGGGCGAGCGCTGCATCGCCACCACCAACCGCAACTTTGTCGGCAGAATGGGCCATGTTGACAGCGAGGTTTACCTTGCATCGCCGCAAACGGCGGCGGCAAGCGCGCTGACCGGTTTTATTACCGAGTATAAGGAGGGCTAAATGAATACACAGGGTAGAGTTTTCAAGTATCCCGACAATGTGGATACCGATGTTATCATTCCCGCCAGATACCTCAACACCCCCGATGCCAAGGAACTGGCACTGCACTGCATGGAGGATATCGACACCGAATTTGTCAAGAATGTTCGGCCGGGAGATGTCATGGTGGCCGGCTGGAACTTTGGCTGCGGCTCATCGCGCGAGCATGCTCCGCTGGTCATCAAGACCTGCGGCACCGGCTGTGTTATAGCCAAGAGTTTTGCGCGCATCTTTTACCGCAACGCCATCAACATCGGTCTGCCCATTCTGGAGTGCCCGGAAGCGGCCGACGAAATCGGCGCAAATGACGAGGTTAATGTCGATTTCGACACCGGCGTCATAACCGATATCACCACCGGCAAAACCTACAAATCACAGCCTTTTCCGCCGTTTATACAGAATATAATCAAGGCCGGCGGACTGCTCAAATCGCTGAAGAACGGAGAACAAAATGGTTAAAAACATTGCAGTAATACGCGGCGACGGCATCGGCCCCGAGATAGTCGACCAGGCGCTCAAGGTGCTCGACCGCGTTGCCGAAATATACGGTCACACCTTCAACTACACCGATGTTGACATGGGCGGCTGTTCGATTGACAAATACGGCGACCCGCTGACAGCGGAAATGCTTGAGAAATGCGTAAATTCTGACAGCGTACTGCTGGGCGCCGTCGGCGGTGACAAGTGGAACGATGTTCCCGGTCACATGCGCCCCGAGAAGGGACTGCTCCGTCTGCGAGCCGGCATGGGCGTTTATTCAAACAACCGCCCCGCAAAGATTTGGAAGCAGTTGTCGGACGCATCTCCTCTGCGGCGCGAGATAGTGGAAAAGGGCATCGACTTTATCATCGTGCGCGAACTCATCGGCGGCATTTACTTTGGCGAGCACAAGACCGAGACGGTCGACGGCCGGCCGGTTGCAACCGATATTCTCACTTACAGCGAGGACGAGATTGAGCGCATCGGCCGCATCGGCTTTGAAACCGCGAGAAAGAGAAACAAGCGGCTGTGCTCGGTGGAAAAGAGCAATGTACTCGACTCCAGCCGCCTGTGGAAAAAGGTGATGCACCGCTTGGCCGAGCAATACCCCGATGTTGAACTGTCGGATATGCTGGTCGACAACTGCGCCATGCAGATAGTCAAGAACCCCGCTCAATTTGATGTGGTGGTGACCGAAAACATGTTTGGCGACATTCTGTCTGACGAGGCGTCAATGATAACCGGCTCCATCGGCATGATACCCTCCTCCAGTCTGGGCGCAACCTCATGCGGACTGTATGAGCCCATTCACGGCTCAGCGCCTGACATCGCCGGCATGGACATTGCCAACCCCATCGGAACAATACTGTCTGCGGCTATGATGCTGCGTTACAGTTTTGATATGCCGGCCGAGGCCGACGCCATTGAGAACGCCGTATCGGCATTCCTCGATAAAGGCTACCGCACCGCCGACATTATGAGCGACTCGATGACGCGCGTCGGCTGCAGTGAGTGCGGCAAACTCATCATCGAGAACTTAAAATAGGAGGAATATAATGCTTCTTTCTGGATCAGATATTATCGTAAGGGTTCTCATCGAGCAGGGCGCCGATACCGTTTTCGGTTATCCCGGCGGCCAGATAATCAATGTTTATGACAGCCTTTACAAATATCAGGACGAAATCAATCACATACTGACAGCGCACGAGCAGGGCGCCACGCACGCCGCCGACGGATATGCGCGTGCAACCGGCAAAGTGGGCGTCGTTATCTCGACCTCCGGCCCCGGCGCGACCAACCTGGTGACCGGCATTGCCACGGCATACCTCGATTCGGTGCCGCTGGTTGCCATCTGCGGCAATGTGCCCACGACCCAAATCGGCACCGACAGTTTCCAAGAAATCGACATCACCGGTGTCACCCTGCCGATAACCAAGCACAACTATTTCGTCGGCTCGGTCGAGCAACTGGCCGACACCTTGCGCGAGGCCTTCCGCCTGGCCAAATCGGGCCGTCCCGGCCCGGTGCTCATTGATGTGCCGAAGGATGTGCAAATCGCCATGTGCGAGTACACCGAGTGCCCGCCGGTGCAGGCTGACGAGCCCATGGCGGCCAAGGACATTCGGATAAAAGAGGCGGCGGCGCTAATCAACTCTGCCAACCGCCCGTTCATTTATTTCGGCGGCGGTCTCATCACCGCCGACGCGCAGGAGGAACTGCTCGCGCTCGCTGATAAAATTGACGCGCCCATCGGCTGCTCTTTGATGGGGCTGTCGGGCGTGCCGACCGAGCATCCGCGATTTTTGGGCATGCAGGGCATGCACGGGCACTACGCCTCGTCGATGGCCATGCATCAAGCCGACCTCATCATATCGCTGGGCGTCCGCTTCAACGACCGCGTAACCGGCAACAGGACCAAGTTCGCTGTGGGCACCAACATTGTCCACATTGATGTCGACGGTTCCGAACTGTCCAAAACGGTCGACGCCACCGTCGGCCTGCGCGGCGACATCAAGAAAACGCTCAATAAATTATTGCCCCTGATAAATGCCACGGAAAACCCCGACTGGCAAAGGAAAATTGCCCAACTGCGTCAGGACGAAAGCACCCTTGACACCCGCGACGGCATGACGCCGCGCAACGCAATTTTGACCGTCAACAAGCATCTGGGCGACAACACGGCGGTAGCCACCGATGTCGGCCAGCACCAAATGTGGGCGGCGCAAAACCTCTCTTTCAAGACCGCGCGCAGATTTATCTCAAGCGGCGGCCTCGGCACAATGGGCTTCGGTCTCGGCGCCGCCATCGGCGCGGCATTCGGCACGGGAGAGAGAAGCGTGCTCATCACCGGCGACGGCAGTTTCGGCATGTGCCTGAATGAACTGGCCACCGCCGTTACATACAACATTCCCGTTGTGATACTTATCATGAACAACGGCGTTCTGGGCATGGTGCGCCAGTGGCAGACACTGTTCTTTGACAAGCACTACTCCAACACGGTGCTCAACCGCAAGACCGACTTTGTCGCGCTGGCCAAAGCCTTTGGCGCCGACGGCGAGGCGGTCACGACGCCCGAGCAACTTGACAGCGCGCTGACCGCCGCCTTTAATGCAAGCGGGCCGTATGTCATCGACTGCGCCATTGAAAAGGATGAACTTGTCCTTCCGATGCTCCCTCCGGGCGGCAGTATGGACGACATAATCGTAAAGGTGGGTGATTGATATGAACAAGTACACAATTGCCGTGCTTGTGCGCAACCAGTTCGGTGTGCTCAACCGAGTCACCAGCATGTTCAGACGCAGGCAGTTCAATATCAGCGCTCTCTCGGTCAGCGAGACCGAATCCAACGAGTTTTCGCGCATCACCGTCACATTTGACGGCGAGGATACAGCCAAACAGCAACTTGTCAACCAACTGTATAAGTTGCCCGATGTATGCTCCATAAAGGAATTTACCGCCGAGAGTTCGGTCAGTTGCGAGTTGCTGCTCATCAAAATGAAGAACGAGCCCTCGACCCGAGAGGAAATTTTGGCAGCGGTTTCGGGCTTCGGCGCCGAGACGGTCGATTATTCAAAGGATTCGATTGTATTTCGCCTGACGGCCGATTCCCGCAGAATTGACGATTTCATCAACCTGATGAGGGATTACACCATACTGGAAATATGCCGCACCGGACGCGTCTCTCTGGAGCGAGGCGGCACAACCATTCGTCAAACAATAAATTTGTAATAAAAGAAAGAGGTAATCATCATGGCAAGAATTTTTTATCAGCAGGACTGCGACCTTCAAAAGTTGGCAGGCAAGACCGTTGCCATCATCGGCTACGGCTCACAGGGTCACGCTCACGCCCTCAACCTGAAGGACAGCGGCGTTAATGTTATCGTCGGTCTGTACGAAGGCTCCAAGAGCTGGGCCAAGGCCGAGGCCCAGGGCCTCAAGGTTATGACCAGCGCCGAAGCCGCCAAGGCCGCTGACATCATTATGATACTCATCAACGATGAGAAGCAGGCCGCCCTTTACAAAGAGAGCATCGAGCCCAACCTAACCGAGGGCAAAACCCTTGCATTTGCACACGGCTTCAATATTCACTTCGGCTGCATCAAACCGCCGAAAAATGTCAATGTAATCATGATTGCTCCCAAGGGCCCCGGCCACACCGTCAGAAGCGAGTATCAGGCCGGCAAGGGAGTGCCCTGCCTGATTGCCGTTGAGCAGGACGCTACCGGCGACGCTTGGGATCTGGGTCTGGCATATGCGCTGGGCATCGGCGGCGCCAGAGCCGGCGTGCTTGAGACCGACTTCCGCACCGAGACCGAGACCGACCTCTTTGGTGAGCAGGCTGTCCTCTGCGGCGGCGTTTGCGCCCTCATGCAGGCCGGCTTCGAGACACTGGTAGAGGCGGGATACGACCCGAGAAACGCTTACTTCGAGTGCATTCACGAGATGAAACTCATCGTCGACCTTATCTATCAGAGCGGCTTCTCCGGCATGAGATACTCCATCTCCAACACCGCCGAATACGGCGACTACATCACCGGCCCGAAGATTATCACCGACGACACCAAGAAGGCCATGAAGAAGGTGCTCAAGGACATTCAGGACGGCACCTTTGCCAAGGACTTCCTGCTTGATATGTCATCGGCCGGCTCTCAGGTGCACTTCAACGCCATGCGCAAACTCGCCTCTGAGCATCCGAGCGAGATTGTCGGCAACGACATCCGCAAACTTTACAGTTGGAGCGACGAGGACAAACTCATCAACAACTAAATTCAGCGGCCTTGGGAAAATATTTTCCCAAGGCTCTCCCCTTATGAAAGGAGTATGATTATGAATAGTGACGCTCTCAAATGCGGCATGCAGAATGCGCCGCACCGCGCCCTCTATCACGCCCTCGGACTGACCGAGGAGGAGGTCAGCCGACCGCTGGTTGGTATTGTCAGTTCATATAACGAAATCGTGCCCGGTCACATGAATATCGACAAGATAGTTGACGCCGTTAAACTCGGCGTGGCTATGGCCGGAGGCACACCCATTGTTTTCCCCGCCATCGCTGTTTGCGACGGCATCGCAATGGGTCACACCGGAATGAAATATTCGCTGGTCACACGCGACCTTATCGCTGACTCGACCGAGGCAATGGCCATGGCGCACGGCTTTGACGCGCTGGTCATGGTGCCCAACTGTGACAAGAATGTGCCCGGTCTGCTCATGGCGGCCGCGCGCATCAATGTGCCCACCGTGTTTGTCAGCGGCGGCCCCATGCTGGCCGGCCACATCGACGGCGCCAAGACCAGTTTTTCGTCCATTTCCGAGGCTGTCGGCCAATTCAACGCCGGCAAAATCACCGCGGAAAAACTGCGCGAATATGAGTGCAAAACCTGCCCCACCTGCGGCTCCTGCTCGGGAATGTATACCGCCACCTCAATGAACTGCCTGACCGAGGCGCTGGGCATGGGCCTGCGCGGCAACGGCACCGTTCCGGCCGTTTACTCGGCGCGAATTGAGCTGGCCAAGCACGCCGGCATGGCCGTCATGGATTTGGTGCGCAAGAACATCCGCCCGCGCGACATCATGACCGAGGACGCGCTCATGAACGCACTGACCGTCGACATGGCTTTGGGCTGCTCGACCAACAGCATGCTCCATCTGCCGGCCATCGCCCATGAGTGCGGCGTAGAACTCAACCTGGATATTGCCAACAAAATCAGCGCCAAGACGCCCAATCTGTGCCATCTGGCGCCCGCCGGCAGAACCTATATGGAGGAACTCGACGAGGCCGGCGGCGTTTACGCGGTAATGAACGAGTTGAGCAAGAAGGGCCTGAT
>JAQXHB010000007.1 GCA_029007015.1 Bacillota bacterium
ATAACACTGCCGCCGGTCGAGATAAGGTCCTCAACCACGACTACCTTGTTGCCCGGCTCCAGTTTGCCTTCGATTTGGTTCTGGCGGCCGTGGTCCTTGGCGCCCGAGCGCACATATCCCATAGGCAGTCCCATCAGGTGAGCGGTGATGGCAGCATGAGCGATGCCGGCCGTAGAGGTACCCATAAGCACCTCGACATCGGGATAATTCTGTTTAATCAGAGCGGCCAGCCCCTGTTCAACATCGGTGCGCACCTTGGGCGCAGTCAGCGTCAGTCGGTTGTCGCAGTAAACGGGGCTTTTTATGCCGCTGGCCCATGTAAAGGGCTCATCGGGGCGAAAAAATACCGCCTTGATGCTGAGCAAATCGGTCGCAATCAGTTTTTTCATGTTATCCATCGTCATTCTCTCCTTAATCAACAAATTCAGCAACACATCTGTCATATGCCGCAACCGGGTCATCGGCAGCGGTAATCGGCCGGCCGACCACGATATAGTCGGAGCCAATCTGCTTGGCGTCGGCAGGCGTCATGACTCTGCGCTGGTCGCCTTTGTCGCCGTCGGCAAAGCGCACACCCGGCGTAACGGTCAAAAAGTCACTGCCGCACACAGAGTGCACCCGCTCAGCCTCCAGCGGCGAGCATACAACTCCGTCCAAGCCGGCATTCTTTGCCGTCAAAGCGTAGTGCATTACCACCTCGTCTATCGGTCGGTTGATGAGCAAATCCTGCTCCATAGACTGCTGGTCGGTAGAGGTCAACTGTGTCACAGCGATGAGCAGCGGACGGCTGCCGTCAGGACGGGTAAGTCCCTCAATGGCCGCCTCCATCATGCGCGATGTGCCGGCCGCATGCAGATTGCAGATGTCCACATCGAGTGACGACAGCACGCTCATTGCCTTCTTAACGGTATTGGGTATGTCGTGCAGTTTAAGGTCGAGGAAAATTTTGTGTCCTCTTGATTTTAGTTGCTTTACAATCTGCGGTCCCTCGGCATAGAAAAGTTCCATACCTATCTTGACAAACGGTCTCTTTTCACCGAATTTGTCAAGGAACGACATGACCTGCTCCTTGCCCGAAAAATCGCACGCGATGATTACATCCTTACCCATTGTTTGCTCCTCCTATTATATCCTTGAGTGAATTTATACCGTATTTATCCATCACGCCCGGCAACTGCTCGATTATCTCCTTGCAGATGCACGGATTGACCAAGTTGGCGGCGCCTATTTGAACAGCCGAGGCGCCGGCCAACATCATCTCGATAACATCCTCAGCCGAACTGACACCGCCCATGCCGACCACCGGAATATTTACGGCCGATGCCACCTGATAGACCATGCGTACCGCCACCGGGAATATGGCACTGCCGGAAAAGCCGCCCATCTTGTTGGCGACGACCGGACGGCGCGTCTTAAGGTCGATGCGCATGCCCAGCAAGGTGTTGATGAGGCTGATGCCGTCGGCGCCCGCCTGCTCGCAGGCTTTGGCAATCGACACTATATCGGTCACATTGGGCGACAGTTTAATTATCACCGGCTTGTGGGTGACCGCCTTAACTGCCCGTGTCACCTCTGCGGCGGCCGCGGCATCGGTGCCGAAACTCATTCCGCCTCCGTGAACATTTGGGCAACTCACATTGACTTCCAGCCAGCCGACCTGCTCGCAGGCGTCCAGCCGCCGGCAGGTATAGGCGTAATCCTCAACCGAAAATCCGCTTACATTGGCCATCACCTTTTTCGCAAAGCACTGACCGAGCCGCGGCAGTTCCTCACTGATGACCCGCTCGACACCCGGGTTTTGAAGCCCGACGGCGTTAATCATGCCCGCAGTGCACTCGGCAATGCGCGGCGTGGGATTGCCGAAGCGCGCCTCTCTCGTTGTGCCCTTGAACGAAAATGTGCCGAGAATGTTTATATCATACAGTTCGGCAAATTCATATCCGTAACCGAATGTACCGCTGGCCGGTATGACGGGATTGTCCAGTTCAATGCCGCACAAATTCACCTTCAGTCTGCCCATATTATTTCCTCCCGTTTCATTACAGGGCCTTCCCTGCAAATGCGTTTGTTGCCGGTAAGCGTCTTGCATGAACAACCCATGCAGGCGCCGAAGCCGCAGCCCATACGCTCCTCAAAACTGTACTGTCCACCGGTAACGGCCACCTTGTCAATCGCCCTGAACATAGGCTCGGGGCCGCATGTGTAAAAGTAGGTGTAGTCGATGGATTTCATTGCGTCTGTAACAAAGCCCTTGATGCCGTATGAGCCGTCGGCAGTCGCAACACGCACCTCTGCGCCGAGCGCAGCGAATTGGCGCTCATAGAACACCTCATCTGCCTTGTTAAAGCCCAGTATTACGGTGGGGTGCTTGCCCTCGGCTACCAATTTGCGGCAAAGGTTATAAAGCGGAGGCACGCCGACACCGCCGCCTATGAGCAGCGGCCGCTCGCCGCTCAGCGAGGTATCGTACCCGTTGCCCAGCCCCACAAGCGTGTCCAGTTGCTCACCGGCCGCCATGCGGCTCATCTGCTCGGTGCCGCGTCCGACCACCTTATATATAATGGTTATTTGACCGTCATCATAGTCGCAAACCGAGATGGGTCGGCGCAGATACAGACCGTCCAGTTTTATGTTGATAAACTGTCCGGGAGCAGTGACAGCCGAACTGTCGCCGGTCATCACCATGCAGTAAACCGACGGCGCTATTTGTTGATTACTGCTTACGGTAAGTATAACTTGTTTCATTTTTCTCTCCTTTATTTCAGGTTCAGTCGCCGCTCACGACGCCGCCTGAATATCTATTTGTCTCTTAAAATGTGTCACAGCTGTACACAACCTTGCCGTCGTGCACCGTCAGCAAGCACCGTCCGTAGACCTGCCTGCCGGCAAAGGGTGTCGACCTGCCGCACGAGGCAAACTCGTCGGGGTTGACGGTGTAGGGCGCGCTCACATCAAACACCGCGAAGTCGCCTCCGCCGTCAATGCCGAAGCGCCGCCGCGGATTAACGCTCATCAGCCGCACCAGTTGTTCAAGGGTAATTACCCCTTCGCGCACAAGGGCCGTATAGAGCACTGCAAAGGCCGTCTCCAGCCCGACAACGCCCATCAGACTGCCGGCCAGTCCTCTCGCCTTTTCCTCTGCGCTGTGCGGCGCGTGGTCGGTGGCAATCATGTCAATCGTGCCATCCTGAATGCCGCAGAGCAGTGCCTCTTTATCTTCCCTGCCGCGCAGAGGTGGATTCATCTTGAACCGTCCGTCCTCCTGCAAATCGTCCTCACACAGCGTAAGATAATGCGGCGCCGTCTCGCAGGTTATGTCCACGCCGTCTGCCTTGGCTCGGCGTATTAAATCAACGCTTTCCTTTGTCGAAATGTGGCACACATGATAGGCGCACCCCGTCTCGCGTGCGAGGGCTATATCCCTCTCGATTTGGCTGTACTCGCTGGCACTCGATATGCCCTTGTGCCCGTGCGCCGCCGCATAGCGGCCGTCGTGAATGTATCCGCCGTTAAGCAGGCTGTTGTTCTCACAGTGGGCGGCAATTATACGCCCCAGCGACTTGGCCGTTTTCATGGCCTCACGCATCATTTCGCCGCTCTGCACGCCGCGCCCGTCATCAGAAAAGGCACACACGCTGTCGGCCATCGACCGCATGTCGGCCAATTGCTTGCCACTCTCTCCGAATGTTATCGCGCCGTACGGAAGTATCTTGACAGATGCGTCGCGAGCAATGATGTCGGTCTGCATTTTCAGGTGCTCGGCGCAATCGGGCACCGGGTTTAAATTGGGCATAGTGCACACGGCAGTGTAACCGCCGCGCGCCGCCGCGGCCGAGCCACTGAGCACAGTCTCTTTATAAGAAAAGCCCGGCTCTCTGAAATGCACATGAACATCACAGAGTCCGGGGACAATAATATATTCATTTGACTCAAACGACAGGTATCCCCCTGTCGTCTGCGTTTTTTCGGCATATGCTCGAATGTGATCTAAATTCTCAATAAGGTGACGCGCTTTCATCTCTCGCACTCTCCTTTCGTGGCAATAAAAAAATCCTGCCGGTCGGCAAGATGCAGTAAGAGCGCACAAATCAGCCTCCGCGCGGTGAACACGCCGGCGCCCGATATTACCAATCTTGCCGGCATCTCTGTACCGACTTAAAAATTGTTGTATTTGTTTTTATTATATTATCATATTTCCCATTCGATGTCAACCGTAAATTACCCATCGCCGCTGTCAAAAAACTGACGCCATCAGGCAAAATTTATGTTGACAAATGCGTGAATTATGGTATAATGGTTGGTGTCGCCGATATGGGCCATTAGCTCAGTTGGTTAGAGCAACCGGCTCATAACCGGTCGGTCCGGGGTTCGAGTCCCTGATGGCCCACCATACTCGGCGGCACATCATTTAGGGGTATAGCTCAGTTGGTAGAGCAGCGGTCTCCAAAACCGCGTGCCGAGGGTTCAAGTCCTTCTGCCCCTGCCAAAAAATCTCGTTCTTCGGAACGAGATTTTTTTATTCAAGCCGACAGGCTTGGTATATCACCACGCTTTAGCGTGTATATCATCAAATCGCAAAGCGAGTTGTATCTCATCGCACCTTTAGGTGTGCATAAAAAGTCTGTCGGCTTGATGATATACAAAACTTCGTTTTGATGATATGCAATTTCTTCGAAATTGACGATATACAATGCTTCGCATTGATTTCAAATGCTCCTGTCGGTTCAAGTCCATATCGAAATTTTAAGTCGGCATCTTTTTCGTTTTCGTTTGTGCAAATGGGTTTGAAAACGAGGCACGCGGAGCGTGTCGAGGGGTGCGGGTCTCCGGTGGAGACCTCTAAACACCGCAGGTGATTAGAAGCACCGACCGAGCCGGCAGGCGAGACCAAGTCCTTCCGCTTTTTTCAACTTGTCCAACCTTTTGCAAAAAATCCAACAATTTCAACTCGTACAGCATCATTTGAGCATCATTTTTGGCTTTTATAACTGAAACCCATCTGTTAATCCACCGAGCAGGTTATCATCCTTTTTTACATAGTATAACTCAGTTATCTCTGATGTTGAGTGTCC
>JAQXHB010000008.1 GCA_029007015.1 Bacillota bacterium
TATTTCCGCCTCGACCGAGGCTATTGTCGATGACAAATCAATCGAACCGTCGGTGACGATAAGGCGGCGGTTTATGGCGGCGAATAAGGCATCGGCGGCCGACTGCGACCCGCTCAGGTTATCGTATGCCGCCGACATGACTGCGTCGGTCAGCGCCGATTGAACGATGTCATTTATCTGGTCAAGGTCGGTCACGGCCGTGCCGTTTATGCCGGTTATTGATTTTAGAATGGTCAACTGATTTTGCAGACTGTCAATCTGCGACTGAGTCGCGGCGGCCGACGGACTGCTGAACACGCTGGCAACCGTGCCGCCGTGTCCCACGCGCTCGCCGTCATCGACCGAGTAGGACAGCACGCCGTCAAGTTCGCTCGTCAGCAGTTGCTCATCGCGGATAATATAACCGGTGGCGTTGATGGAGTCATTGGCGGTGTAGTATATGGCCGACTCGGTTTTGACCGATGAACTGCCGGCAAAGAATAACTGATAACAAAGATAGACTATCACCAGCACTCCGCCGATAGCCGATGCCCCCCTTATCCATAGTTTATCCATTGCGTTGTTCCTCCATATGAATGTTGATACCGGCCGCAGATGCGGTCTGCATAAATCGGCTGTCAATGAGTTTCACGGCCTCGTCGGCCAGTTGCGATGTGGTGCGACCGTCGGCCTCAAGCCAGTAAATGCGCCCATCCCGCCTAAACCATGTCAGTTGCCGCTTGGCGTACCGGCGCGTCTCTCTCTTGAGCGATTCGACCGCTTCATCAAGGGTACAGCGGCCGTCCAGATAGGGTGCCAGTTCCTTGTGGCCGATGGCCTGAGCCGCCGTGCCGCACGACGGCGTCGATGCCGCTTCGTCGAGCAATCCGCGCTT
Source organism: Bacillota bacterium (assembly GCA_029007015.1). Taxonomy (GTDB): domain Bacteria; phylum Bacillota; class Clostridia; order Oscillospirales; family Acutalibacteraceae; genus SUG1189. The sequence continues at coordinate 875 of JAQXHB010000008.1, forward strand.
GAGCATTTGGTCCACACGCAGATTGATGCGCTCATACAGCCGCTCGCGGTCGGCAAAGTTTATGCCCACACTCAGCGGCAAAATATCCCCCGACTGCAAACGCGAGCGCTTGAGTTGCTCGCTCATGGTTGTGCCGGTGGTGTAATAAATCTCCAGCGCGCGGACTATCCGCTTAACATCGGCGGGGTGAAGCCGCTCGGCGTATTCAGGGTCTATAATCCGCAGACGCTCGAGCATCTTTTCGCCGCCCACCTTGTCAGCCTCGTCGGTCAGACAGCGGCGCATATCCTCGTCTGTCGGCTGCTCATCAAACGATATGTTGTCGATAAGCGACGAGTAGTAAAGGCCCGTCCCGCCGACAAGTATCGGCAGCCGTCCGCGCGACGCGACATCGCGTATGGCGGCATTGGCGTCACGCACATAGCGGGCCACGCTGTAATTTTCGTGTCGGTCGACAAAATCTATCAGGTGATGGGCAACTCCGCGCATCTCGTCGGCTGTCGGCTTGGCAGTGGCGATATCCATGCCGCGGTATATCTGCATTGAGTCACACGAAATGACCTCGCCGCCCAGCCGCACGGCCAGTTCGACCCCCAGCCCCGTCTTGCCCGAGGCGGTTGGGCCAACCACCGCCAGCACAGGTATCAGCTTATCTGCCAAATTGCTTCTCAAGCTCCCTCTTAGTCAGTCTAAAGGCCACCGGCCGACCGTGCGGACAGTAGCGAATGTCATCACTGCCGATTATACGCTCGGCCAGCCGCAAACGCTCCTCGTCGGTGGACTTGTTGCCGGCCTTGATGGCGGCGCGGCAAGCGACATTGTGGTACAGCCAGTCAAGATGCTCCAGGCTGACCTCATGCTTTTGCCGTGCAAAGCCGTCGGCCATTTCAGAAACAATCTCGGCCACATTCATGCCGCTGAGCATGAGCGGCACCGAGCGCACCAGCACCGCCGTGCCGCCGAAGCCCTCAATCTCAAACCCAAGGCGCTCGGCCGCACCGATATTCTCGAGCAGAGCCGAGCACTCATCACCCGACAGAGTCACCGTGACCGGCGTCAGCAATTGCTGGCCGACCGATTTATCCCGTTTAAGTTGCTCAAACAATATGCGCTCATGCGCCGCGTGCTTATCAATAAAATAAATCTCGTCGGCATACTCGGCAATGATATATGTATCAAACGCCTCACCGATGAGTTTGACGCCAGTGACCTCTTCGGCCGCAGTCGTCTGAGCGCCGTCGGCATTGGGCGCCGTTTCTGCGGTCGGCTGAGGCGGACAGGCATCGGCGCGGTACTGAGCGCTGTGGCTGTGAAATACAGCCGGCTCGACCGACTCGGCCGTCACATCGGCGCGCGGCAGATTTATCAGCACCTCGTGCACCCGCTCCATAACCTGACGTTTTATCTGCGGCTCGGCGCGACGAGCAGGGATGTGCCTTGCTTCGGCGCTCACCACAGCGGTTTTAGGCGGCTCGGTGTCCGCTTTCTTTGTGCTGTTATGTAAACCTAATTGCTCACCCTCAGTTACCTCTCTCGGAGGTGCAGTATCGACCTTCGGCAGTGTTATCTGCGGACGGCTGTCGCAATCTATCGCGCTTTTGACGGCATAATACACAGCGTCAAATACTAATTTTTCATTTGTAAAGCGCACTTCCGTCTTGGCCGGATGAACATTTATGTCAACCATATCGCACGGCAATTCCAAATTGAGCACGCATGAGGCGAATTTGCCAACCATGATGGAGTTTTTGTATGCCTGTTCGACAGCGGCAAACATGGTTTTGGGCCGCACATATCGGCCGTTGACATAGAAGTGTTGCATGTTGCGGTTTTTCTGCGACATGATGGGCTTGCAAACCAAGCCGTGCACGCGCATTTGCCCGATTGTATAATCGGTCTCAATCATTCCGTTGGCAAAATCGCGTCCGTAAACCGAGTAGACGGCCGAAATCAGCCGTCCGTCGCCCTGCGTGTTTACGGTCACCTTGCCGTCGCGGATGAATTTAAAGGAAATTTCAGGGTGCGATAGCACAATGCGGTCAATCATTGACTCAACAGCATTGCCCTCGCCCGTGTCGGTTTTTAAAAATTTCATGCGTGCCGGCGTGTTGTAGAACAAATCGCGCACTATGATGGTGGTGCCCCGCGGGCATCCGGTGTCGCAAATCCCCTGCTCCTCACCGCCGGCAATGCGGTAAATGACGCCGTCGCTGTCGGCCGTCTTGGTTATCATTTCCACCTTGGCGACAGCGGCTATGGAAGCGAGCGCCTCACCGCGAAAGCCGAGCGTGCCTATGTTGGATAGGTCGGACTCCAGCCGAACCTTGCTGGTGGCATGCCGCAAGAAGGCGGTGGCCACATCGTCGCGCGCGATTCCGCAGCCGTTATCGGTGACGCGCATGTATGTGATGCCGCCGTTTTGTATCTCGACGGTTATCTCGTCCGCGCCGGCGTCGATGCAGTTTTCAACCAGTTCCTTGATGACCGATGAAGGCCGCTCGACCACTTCACCGGCGGCAATGAGTTCTGCAACATGCTTGTCCAGTACATTTATACGCGCCACTTATCTTTCCCTCCTGACGGTCAAATCTTGCGTGCTCTGTCGATGAGTTCGGCCAGTCGGCTCATAGCCTCAATCGGCGTCAGCACATTGATGTCCATATCTTTTATTTCGTCTACAATCTGCTCGGCCGCACCCGATGTCAGCGACATCTGGCTGTCGGTTACGGTCGGGTACGACACCGTCCTCGGCTGCTCCTGCCCTGATTCAAGTTCGATGAGTATCTCCCTCGCGCGGGACACCACCTTGTCAGGTATTCCGGCCAGACGCGCCACATCAATGCCGTAACTGCCGTCAGCCGGCCCGCGCACGATGCGCCGCAGAAATGTTATGTCCTCGCCGCGCTTTTTGACGGCGGTGTTGTAATTTTTAACGCCCGGCAGTAAACCCTCGGCGTCGGTCAGTTCGTGATAGTGTGTTGCAAACATCGTCTTGGCCGCCAACCTTTTATCGGTGACAAATTCGAGCACCGCCCGAGCAATGGCCATACCGTCAAAGGTGGAGGTGCCGCGCCCGATTTCGTCAAAGACCAGCAGGCTCTTGCCGGTGGCGTTTTTGAGTATTGTTGCGACCTCGCTCATCTCAACCATAAAGGTCGACTGACCGGCCGCCAAATCGTCCGAAGCACCCACGCGCGTGAATATAGCGTCGCAAATGGGCACATCGGCGTATTCGGCCGGCACAAATGAGCCGATTTGAGTCATCAGCACGATGAGCGCAACCTGACGCATGTATGTTGATTTGCCGGCCATGTTGGGACCGGTGATGAGCGCACAGCGGTTGTCGCCGCCGTCGAGCAGGGTATCGTTGGGCACAAAAGGCAGTTTGCTGACCGCCTCAACCACCGGATGGCGGCCGCCTTTTATCTCCAGCCGACCGCTGATGTTCACATTCGGCCGCGTGTAGTTGTTGTTGGCGGCGACAACGGCCAGCGAGCACAGCGCGTCCAATCGGGCCACAGCCGACGCAGTCGACTGTATGCGGTCAAGTTGCTCGGCCGTACGGCGGCGTATGTCATCGAACAACTCATGTTCCAGGCGTATAAGACGCTCCTTGGCGCCCAGTACGCGGCCCTCCTGCTGCTTGAGCGACTCGGTAATATACCTCTCACAGTTGGTCAGCGTCTGCTTGCGTATGTAGTCCTCGGGCACCATATCCTTGTAGGAGTTGGTCACCTCGATGTAATAGCCAAACACCTTGTTGTACTTGATGCGCAGATTTTTAATGCCGGTGCGCTCGCGCTCCTCCGCCTCTATGCGGGCGATGAAGCCGCGGCCATCCTGCTCGTCTCCGCGCAAAAAGTCGACCTCGCTGTTGTATCCGTCGCGAATAATGTTGCCGTCCTTCATGGTCAGCGGCGGGTCATCGACCAGCGCGCCGTCGATAAGTTCGCGCACATCGTCCAGTCGGTCAATGGCGTCGTAAATATCGCGCAGAACCGCACTCTTGCTGTCGGACAGCAGTTGCTTTAAGTTCGGCAGACGCGACAAAGTGTATGACAGTGCCTTCATCTCGCGCGGGCTTACTGTACCGTACATAACACGGGTCATCAGTCGCTCGAGGTCATACACGCCGCTGAGTGCCTCTGACACTTCTCCTCGCAAGACCGTGTTGCCGTACAACTCGTCAACGCCGCCTTGACGCTCGGTTATCTGCGCCACGCTCATGAGCGGCTGGATAAGCCAGTTGCGCAGCATGCGCTTGCCCATTGCCGTGCGCGTGCGGTCAAGCACCCACAGCAGGGAGCCGCGGCTCTCGCGGCCGCGCATGGTCTCGACCAACTCAAGATTTCTGCGCGTTGAAATGTCCAACTGCATGAACTGTCGGTCGCTGTAAACCTGTATCTCGGTTATAACTTTCAAATTACTGCGCTGCGTTTCCTTTAGGTAAATCAGCGCGGCGCCGACAGCACATATCTCGCCGTCACCGAGCGGCGCGCCCAACTTATCGGCGCTGTCGCACCCAAAATGGCCAAGCACCTCTGCCTTGGCATTTTCCATGACAAAGGGCCCGCCGTCCATTTTTTCGACGCGACAGCCGATGCGGTTGTTTATAAAGTTAAATACCTCGTCGTTGTTGCAAGCGTCGCCGCCGAGCAACACCTCGCGCGGCATAAAGCGTGACAACTCACCGCACACCCGCGCATTGATGTCCTTGGGGCCGACGGCCGTAACATACAGCGCGCCGGTCGAGCCGTCGACAAAGCAAATATTCGCCATGCCGTCCGACTGATAGATGGTGCACAGATAGTTGTTGCGCGTTTCATCGAGCATGCTGTC
>JAQXHB010000009.1 GCA_029007015.1 Bacillota bacterium
CATCTGCGCCGAGGGGTGCCAGCACATCTGAGGCATAAAAGCCTCCGGCGCCGTTGCCTGCATCGACGGTCAATTTGAGACCGCTGAGCGGCTGCTGCGCCTCGTCCTTGCCCAATGCGTCGCATATCATTTTGCGCAGATAGGCGGCGTATTCACTCAGGAAGGGGACCGCTGTGATACTGCCACCGCCGACGGCGACGGCGGTGTCGCCGCTCTCTGCAATGTGCAGTATTTCGCTGATGTCGCCGCCGCTTAGGCCGCCGCTTGGCAGAAAGAACTTGAGTCCGTTGCGGTTGAAGGGGTGGTGACTGGCGGTTATGGACAGCGCCGCGTCGCAGTGGCGCAGTACAGTGGTCATAAACATGGCGGGTGTGGTGCACAGACCGCAGTCGTACACCGTCACGCCGCACTCGCAAAATGCGCTCATGACGGCGGCGGCAATGCGCTCGCCCGATACGCGGCAATCTCTGCCGACGGCTACGGTCAGACTGTTTTTGCCGGTTTTATGTACCGCCCATTTCACAAATGCGCGTGCAATGGTATCAACCGCTTCATCGGTCAGGGTGACATGCTCGCCCTCAACACCTTCACACGCGACGCCGCGAATGTCGGTGCCGCTTTTGAGTTTCATCAAATTCATAAATAAAACCATCCTCTCGGTTATTATACAAGTTGTCCGTCGCATATCTGCAACTGCCGCTCGGCAGAGGCCGCCACCGCGCTGTCGTGGGTGATAAGTACGATGGTGTGCCCGTCGCCGTGAAGCAGGTGAAATAGAGACATGATGTCGGCGCCGGTGCGGCTGTCAAGATTGCCGGTCGGCTCGTCGGCCAAAATGAGCGGCGGCGCGCATGATATTGCGCGTGCGATGGCCACCCGCTGCTGCTGACCGCCCGATAACTGGGTCGGCAGATGGTCGGCACGGTCTGCAAGCCCGACACGGCGAAGGGCGGTGTCGGCCAGCCGATGCCTCTCGTCGGCCGGCACACGGCGATAGCGAAGGGGCAATTCCACATTTTCGCGCGCCGTCAGCGAGCGGATGAGGTTGAACCCCTGAAAGACAAAGCCGATCTCCTGACTGCGTATTCGGTCGAGCGCGCGGCCGTGCTGTGCGGCTACATCTTTTCCCATTAAATAATACTCGCCGGCAGTTAAATTGTCAAGACACCCGAGAATATTCATGAGGGTGGTTTTGCCCGAACCCGACTGCCCGATAATAGCCACAAATTCGCCCTTTTCAACCTTTATACTCACATTTTTGAGCGCGTGCACAGTATGTGCTCCGGTGCTGTAATTTTTGCATAGTCCGACCGTTTCGATAACACTCATTTGCTTCACCCCGCGCTTATTGTGCGCACAAACAGCGCGTTTTATGAGCGGGCGCGAAAATGCGTTCATAAAATACGCGATAATGTGCAAAATATGTTGTGACAACTAAAAATCGGGAGTGAAGCAATTTTGAACATGACAAATAAACAGTACGACCTGCTGACCAAGCAGTCGTCGCCGTCATCGCCAAAGGTGAAAAACGGCATTTTGGCCTTTGTCTGCGGCGGAGGAATATGCGTTATCGGTCAGGCGCTGTGCGACCTGTATATGGCGTGGGGAGCGGGCGAGACGGCCGCGCGCACATGGGTTTCGGTGACACTGGTCGGCATAACGGCTCTGCTGACGGCAACCCATTTGTGGAGCGGATTTGCAAAATTTGCGGGCGCAGGGGCATTCGTGCCCATAACCGGATTTGCCAATTCGGTGGTGTCGCCTGCTATCGAATTTCGCAGTGAAGGGCTGGTGATGGGCGTCGGCGCCAAGATGTTTGTGGTGGCCGGGCCGGTCATAGTCTACGGCACTTTTTTCTCGGCGGTGTACGGCATAATTCTGTGCATCATTCAGGCTGTTCAGGGGGTGATGTGATTATGGCAAAGCGTATCGGCGGCCGCACTGTGCGGTTGGATAAGGGCATCGGCGTGGTCGGTTACGGCAGTGTCGTCGGTCAAAAGGAAGGCTCAGGGCCGCTCGGCAATCTGTTTGATGAGGTAGTTGACGACTCAAAACCGCTCGACGGCTCGTGGGAAAAGAGCGAGAGCGCCCTGCAGTCGGCGGCGCTGACGCGTGCGCTCGGCCGCGCGGGACTCAATGCCGACGGCGTTGACATGATATTCGCCGGCGATTTGCTCAATCAGTGTATCGGTTCGACCTTTGGACTGCGCTCTTACGGTATACCATTTGCGGGCCTTTTCGGTGCCTGCTCGACCATGGCGCTGAGCATGATGATGGCCGCCATATCGGTCGAGTCGGGAGCCGCCCAAAAGGCGGCGGCGGTCACCTCGTCCCACTTTTGTACCGCCGAGCGCCAGTTCCGCACACCGCTTGAGTACGGCGGACAGCGCACCCCTACGGCTCAGTGGACGACTACTGCCGCCGGAGCGGTTGTTTTGGGCGTTGGCGGTCGGGTAAGCGTGTCCGATATTTGCATGGGCAAGATAGTCGACCTGGGACAAAGCGACGCCAACAACATGGGAGCCGCCATGGCCCCTGCCGCGTGCGACACCATTGTCAGTTACATGCGCGATACCGGCACATCGCCCGATGACTACGATGCCGTTTTCACGGGCGACCTCGGCAGTGTCGGCAGTGAACTGCTGCTCGAATTAGTCACCGCCGAGGGATACACCCTTGACAGCAAGCACCTCGACTGCGGCAAGATGATATTCGATATCGAGCGGCAGGATGTGCACGCCGGCGGCTCGGGGTGTGGCTGTGCCGCCTCGGTGCTGTGCGCGCACATACTGCCTATGCTTGAGTCCGGCCGTTACAAGAATGTGCTGTTCTGTCCGACCGGTGCGCTGATGTCCACCACTTCAGGCCAGCAGGGGGAAAGCGTGCCCGGCATCGCCCACCTCTTGCATCTGGTCAGCGGCTGAGTGTCACGGTGCCAAGTGACTTATAGGCAGGGAGTGTTTGAAAAAACACGCCCTGCCTATATTTTTTGTATATCTCAAGGCGAATAATTGAAATATTCATAAAATATGGTATAATTAGTCTGTTGATAAATCCCGGTTTGCAGGCAATAGGCGTAATATATTCACACGACAAAGACTGTTATATGTATAAAAACTATGATATAATCAAATTGTAACTTGCAAGCGATTCTGCTTGTTTAAGCTATAGTATCTCTTTGCGAATTTGGTTGAGCAGTATAGTAACTTAACTAGGCGCTGTTTGCCTTTGACCAAAGTTTACTGGGAGCGTGAATGATGAAGAAAATTAAAATAACCGTTATGCGGAAAGCCAGATATGACGATTTGATTGAAAAATATGAAAACCCTATAGAACACGCCTGTGATTTAGAGGTTGGACAAGTGTTTATCTGCAACGGATGGCAAAAGCCTGAAGGATTTTGTGACAGTGCGTGGGACAGTGTTTCGCCTTTTGTTATGACCCTTGCCCACGGCGGCGAGAATTTTTATGACGGTTGGATGAAAAATCCTAAATCTGCAATGATATCTTGCAACGACGGTTTCCGTCCTGTAAGTTTTTACATTGAAGTCTGTGAATAAAAGGAGATTGTATTATGCTGAAATTTATATGCTACCCCAAATGCACCACTTGTCAAAAAGCAAAAAAGTGGTTGGATGATCATAACATTGAATATCAACTGCGGGATATTAAACTCGATAACCCTACATTTGAAGAGTTGACCGAGTGGTATAGCAAAAGCGACTTGCCACTCAAAAAGTTTTTTAACACCAGCGGTCTGCTTTATAAATCCTTAGACCTGAAAAATAAACTCCCCCAAATGACCGAGGATGA
>JAQXHB010000010.1 GCA_029007015.1 Bacillota bacterium
ATAAAGGTGGTTGTTTAATTTGAAAATATCAGAAAAAATTTTAATGGACCAAAGCGGTCTGATTGAAAACGGGCCGATAACAATAGTCGCTTTCGGTGACAGCGTCACACACGGTGCTTTGGCGCTGGGTGAAATGAATTACGAAACGGTCTACTGGAACCGGCTGCGCAAAAAGATTAACCAAGTCAGAGACTTTGTGCCCGTAAATGTCATTGATGCGGGAATTGGCGGGATAACAGCCAAAGCCTCTTTGGGGAGAATGGAAAGTCAAGTATTTGCGCACAACCCGGACTTGGTAACTGTCTGTTTCGGTCTGAACGATGTCAACGGGTCGTTAGACGATTATGTCGGGTCATTAAGAAGCATATTTGAGCGGTGCAACGCTCAGGGCTGTGACACAATATTTATGACGCCCAATATGCTTAACACCTATGTCGCGGATGACACCGACGAGAGTTTGAAAGAATATGCCGCAATAACCGCCGAAATACAATGTAGCGGCAAAATGGACAGATATATCGGCTCTGCCGTGCAGGTTGCGGAGGATTCGGGAATTAGGGTTTGCGACTGTTACAGCAAGTGGAAAGCGCTTGCCGCAACCGAGGACACCACCATGCTGCTTGCCAACCGCATAAACCACCCTAAGAAGGAAATGCACGAACTTTTTGCGGACAGCCTGTTTAAAATGATTATTTAACAAATCGCACGCTATTTGTTCGGCACTCCCAAAATATACAACTCGCGCCCCGCTAAATTGCGAGGGCGCGATAATTTTGCCCGCTGTTTAGGTTTTATGGCATTCATGCGCAATCATTCAGGCGAATCTCCCGTCTCATCATCGGTGCGGTCGGCCGTCGGCCGATGCTGTTCCATCCATCGGTCCTCCTGGGCACCTGAACGCATCAGGCAGTAGAATATAAGCCCATTTGACAGCATGGCGGCAATTATTGCCGACGCTATGAATATTTTCATCGCTCAACCCTCCGTTTTGCGAATTTAGCCAATCGGTGTGTCGGTGTTCCCCGCTTTATTTTTAGCAAAAATCAAAAGCACTATTCACCCGCGCGCGGCACATTGCATCAAAACAATCGGTTTTCGCTCAAAAAGGCCCCCTGTTTTTAATCATTCACCGTTGACTTTTCCCATTTAAAGTGCTATACTGCTCTTACAAACACTAAATCAAAGGGGATAATCTAATGAAAAAGGCACTTTCACTTCTCGCGGCCGCTGCGATGCTTGTTTCCCTTACCGCCTGTGGCAAAACCGATACAAGTAACGGCGACAGTTCGGCAGAAAAAACCTACCGCATAGGTATCTGCCAACTCATTCAGCACGAGGCTCTCGACGCCGCTACTCAGGGCTTCAAAGATGCACTCACCAAAAAACTCGGTGACAAGGTAACCTTTGACGATCAGAACGCTTCGGGCGAGGCTACCAACTGCACCACCATCACCTCTAAGTTTGTTTCTGACAAGGTCGACCTGATCATGGCCAACGCAACCGATGCGCTTGCGGCCGCCTCTCAGGCTACCGACACCATTCCGATTGTTGCTACTTCCATCACCGACTACGCCACCGCTCTGGGCATGAACGACTGGACGGGCAAGACCGGCTTCAATGTAACCGGTACATCCGACCTCGCTCCGCTCGATGAGCAAGCCGCCATGCTGGTTGAGTTGATACCAGATGCCAAGAATGTCGGCATCCTCTACTGCTCCGGCGAGAAGAACTCCAAGTATCAGGCCACCGCAGTTACGGCTGAACTGAAAAAGTCAGGCATCACTGTCAAGGAGTACACCTTCGTCGACACCAACGACATCAACTCGGTTGCTAACCAGGTTGTTGCCGACAAGTGCGACGCCGTTTACATTCCGACCGACAACACCGCCGCCAACAACGTCGAGGCCATCAACAATGTGCTTGAGCCGGCCAAAATTCCGGTTATCGCCGGTGAGTCGGGCATATGCGCCGGCTGCGGTATCGCAACCCTCTCTATCAGTTACTATGACCTGGGCTACAAGACCGGTGAAATGGCTTACGAAATTTTGGTTAACGGGGCCAATCCCGCCGAAATGGAAATCCAGTATGCCGGCGACTTCTCAAAGTTGTGTGTACCGACCAGAGCCGCTGCCATCGGCGTAACCATTCCCGAAGGCTACGAGGCCATCAAATAACCTACACCAAACTTTGTAATTTTTACGGAAAGCGGGCAAGTTAATCATCACTGCCCCTTTCCGTTTTTGTTTAGGAGTATTCAAATGTTGGAATTTATACAGTCATTGCCGTCTCCCATCGCTCAGGGCATGATTTGGGGTATCATGGCAATAGGCGTCTACATTACATACAAAATTCTCGATGTCGCTGACCTGACGGTGGACGGCTCGCTGGGCACGGGCGGCGCGGTGCTGGTCGTGCTGACAACGGTGTATCATGTTAACATCTACCTTGCGCTGGTTGTGGCCTTCCTCGCCGGATGCTTGGCAGGACTGGCGACCGGTGTGCTGCACACCAAATTCGGCATACCGGCCATACTGGCGGGTATTTTGACCCAACTCGCCCTTTATTCAATCAATCTGGGCATAATGGGCGGCCGCGCAAACACCACCATCAGTTGGCGCAACTTTTACCTCATCGTTTCGTCCAAAACCGACCAACTTTGGTTTACTATACTCAAATGCGGTCTGTTCATTTTTGCCATCATCGCCATCCTCTATTGGTTCTTCGGCACCGAACTGGGCTATTCCGTGCGTGCGACCGGATGCAACTTGGCCATGGCTCGCTCAAACGGCATCAACACCGACTCAAGAAAGATACTCGGTATCGTCCTCTCAAACGGTATTGTCGCTCTGTCGGGCGGTCTGCTGGCGCAGTTCAGCGGCAGTGCCGACATCAACATGGGGCGCGGCGCCATCGTAATCGGTCTGGCGGCGGTCATCATCGGAGATGTGCTGTTTGGCAAGATATTCCACAACTTTGCACTGCGCCTCGTTTCGGTAGTCATCGGCGGCATTGTTTACTACATCGTCATCGCCGCGGTGCTCAAAATGGGACTCAACCCGAACAACCTCAAGTTGTTCTCGGCAATCGTTGTTGCTATCTTCCTGGCCATTCCTTACTGGAAATCAAAGATATCATTCAAGAGCAAAAAAACTGACACGGAGACAGCCAAATGAGTATGCTTGAAATAAACAATGTTTATAAAACCTTTAACCCGGGGACGATAAATGAGAAAAAGGCACTTCAGGGCGTAAATCTGTCGCTTGAAGCGGGCGACTTTGTCACCGTTATCGGCGGCAACGGCGCCGGCAAGTCGACCATTCTCAACATGATTACCGGCGTCTATCCGGTTGACCGCGGCACCATCAGCATCGACGGCGTCGACATCACCAAGATGCCCGATTACAAGCGGGCAAAGTACTTTGGCCGCGTCTTTCAGGACCCGATGATGGGCACTGCGGCCGATATGCAGATTGAGGAAAATTTGGCGCTGGCCCTCAGACGCGGCAAGCGCAGAACACTCAAATCGGGCATCACCGGCAAAGAACGCGCTATGTTCAAAGAAATGCTGGCCACCCTCGACCTCGGTCTTGAGGACCGGTTGACATCCAAGGTGGGTCTGCTTTCGGGCGGTCAGCGCCAAGCCATTACGCTGCTCATGGCTACCATGCAGAGCCCCAAGTTGCTCATGCTGGATGAGCACACTGCGGCGCTTGACCCCCAGACGGCCGCCAAGGTTTTGACGCTCACCAACCAACTGGTCACCCGCGACAGAATCACCACGCTCATGATAACCCACAACATGAAGGACGCCATCACATACGGCAACCGACTGATTATGATGAGCAAGGGACGCATCATCTTTGATGTTTCGGGCGAGGAAAAGGCCAATCTGACCATCGACGGGCTGATTCACAAATTTTCAGAATCGAGCGACGAAATGCTCAGCGACCGTACCCTGCTTCAGGACTAAACTTAAAGCGGACACAGCAAAACGGCTGTGTCCGCTTTTGTAATTGCCGCGACTGACACAATGTGCTATAATTCACCCGCAACAATATGATATTCTTTTGATGAACACCATCTGAAAGCGGGAATATCATGACTATTAACGGTATTATCGAGGCCGTCGACGCGCGCATTTGGGGCTGGGCGCTCATATCGCTCATACTGGGTGCCGGTCTGCTGTTGAGCGTGCGCACGCGCGGCATACAGGTGCGCCGCCTCGGTTTGGCGCTCAGGTACACGCTCAAAAATGAACAGGGCGGCCGCGGCGAAGTCTCATCGTTTGGAGCGTTTTGCACCGCACAGTCCGCAACCAACGGCACAGGCAATATTGTCGGCGTCGCCACAGCCATTGCGGCCGGCGGCCCCGGCGCGCTGTTTTGGATGCTGGTCGCCGCCTTTTTTGGCATGGCCACCAAGTATGCCGAGGGGTTGCTGGCCGTCAAGTACCGCACCGTCGACAGCGACGGCCATGTGCTCGGTGGGCCGTTCTACTACATCGAGCGCGGCCTCAAAGAGGTGTGCCCGTGGGTAAAAAGTTGGCGATGGCTGGGCAAACTGTTTGCCGTTTTCGGAATGCTCGCGGGTGTCATGGGCATCGGCACTATCACGCAGGTAAACGGCATCACCGAGGCGGCCGGCCGAATATTTAAGGGCAAAAGGCTGTTTACCGTCGGCGGCAAAGCAATCACAGCGCCGACGGTCATATGCGGCGCGGCGGTCACGATATGTGCGGCGCTGGTCATCATCGGCGGTGTCAAACGCATTGCCAAAGTGACCGAAGTGGTCGTGCCGTTCATGGCCGTCACATATGTGCTGTTTGCGGCGGCGGTGGTCGTTTGCAACATAAGCCGAGTGCCGCAGGCCGCCGCCTTGATATGCAAAACGGCCTTTGATGTTCGGCCGGTCGGCGGCGCCATTGCCGGCATAACGCTCAAGGAAACCATTCAAAAGGGCGTCGGTCGCGGCATTTTTTCAAACGAGGCGGGGCTCGGCTCGGCACCGATAGCGGCCGCCGCCGCACAGACCGACTCGCCGGTGCGTCAGGGGCTGGTTTCCATGACCGGCACATTTATCGACACCATAGTCATCTGCACCCTGACCGGTCTGTCCATCGTGCTGACCGGCGCGTGGAACCCCGACATCACCGGCGCACCGCTTGAGGGCTTCGGCATAACGGCCTATGCGTGGCAAAGCGGACTGCCCCTCGGCGGCAATCTCTGCATGACCGCGCTGACGCTCTGCTTGACCTGCTTTGCGTTTACCACCATACTCGGGTGGAATTACTACTCCGAGCGCTGTCTTGAGTACCTCATCGGCGGCCGCAAAACCCGCCTTTTGACCGCCTTCCGCGTGCTTTATATAGCGGCCGTCGCCATCGGGCCGTATCTGACGGTGTCTGCTGTCTGGGCCGTTGCCGACATTTTCAACGCGCTGATGGCCCTGCCCAATTTGGCGGCGCTTGTACTGCTCAGCGGCGTTGTCTCGCGCGAGACCAGGGCTTATTTCAAGGAACAATAAAAGCAACCAATTTCAAATAAAGATAACTGCAAATGAGCAACAAGCCCCCTGCCGGTTAAATCACCGGCAGAGGGCATTATATTTTCGTGATATTTATAATAATTCGCGCCTCACCTGGCCACGCCGTCGATTATCAGCCACCCCTGGCGCTCAAGAAGCAGTCGCGCAAGTGTCCGCTCATCTCTGACGCGTCGGTTAAATTCGATGCCCGCCATGCCGATAAGGTTACTGCGTGCGTCGTGGCAGTCACTGCCCGATATCGGCACCAGCCCGTTCTCCTCGTTCCACCGCGCGGCCGCGTCATTCTCAACCGAAAAATTCGCGGCGTTATAAACCTCGATACCGTCGCAAATGTCAAATCTGTTTGGCACCGTGGGGTTGATATAAGGTCTTATCCTGAACGGGTGCGCATGGGCGATAAACCCGCCGTAATCATGCACTCTGGCGGCCAACTCGTCGACCGAAATGTTGGGTATATCGCTGTTTTTCACCAAAAAGTCGTAGTCGATGCCGTAAATGAGCACCTCTTTGCCGCCGCCGTAGTAATGCTCAAGTCCGAACAGCAGGTCGATGTCCAGTTTGGCCGCGTAATTGCGCATATCGCTCACGGCTGACCAGTAGCGGCTCATTTGCTCGTCCCACGGCAGATTGCGGTCCACCGAGGTGTTGCCGGTAATGAAATGATTGGTCAGTACAAAGCCCGCGTATCCTGCGCGCTTGTACGCCTTAACCATCTCTTTGACTGTGCTTTTGGCGCATGCACTGCACTCGCACGAATGAGCGTGCAAATCGTATTTGAACAAACTGTATCTCCCCCGACAGATCAATCATTTATTATAATTTAAGTAACATCCACACTGATTATACACTTTACAGCGCCGTTTTTCCATTATCAATTAGCACAATAATGCGCCCTGTTTTTCCTTAATTTTTAACACACACACGGCGTATGAACGCGTAACACCGCAAAAAAACCGCGTGGCAGACGGTGATGTCTGCCACACGGCTTATGTTGCATTTGGGTTTAAACTTACTTAAGTTCAACCTTTGCGCCGGCCTCTTCGAGCTTAGCCTTAAGAGCCTCGGCGTCATCCTTGCTGGCAGCCTCTTTAACGGTCTTGGGAGCGCCGTCAACCAGAGCCTTGGCCTCTGCCAGGCCGAGGCCGGTAGCCTCGCGGACAGCCTTGATGACCTGAATCTTGTTAGCGCCGGCCTCAGCCAGAACTACGTCAAACTCAGTCTTCTCCTCAGCGGCAGCAGCAGCACCGCCGGCAGCACCGACAACAGCAACAGGAGCGGCAGCAGATACGCCGAACTCCTCCTCGATAGCCTTTACAAGCTCATTCAGTTCCAGAACGGTCAGAGCCTTGATTTCCTCAATCATGTTAGTAATCTTCTCAGACATTGAATTAACCTCCAATTATTGTTGATTTAATATTTTTTGTGACAGACAGCGCTCTGTCGGGCTTATGCCTCCTGCTTTTCAGCAACGGCATTGAGTGCGCGAGCCAAGCCGGCGATGGTAGCATTGAGGCCACCGGCCAACATAGCAAGCAATGTCTCCTTCGGCGGAACTTTGGCCAGTTGATTGATGTAATCAGCCGACACAACCTCGCCGTCGCAGAAGCCGATTTTAACATTGAAATTCTCATGCTCATCGGCATACTTGCAAAGGATGCGGCAGGCGCCGACATAGTCATCATCGCACATTGCGATAGCACTTGTACCGTTAAGAACCGACTTTATGTCGCCCAGGCCGACTTCATCAGCGGCGCGGCCGAGCAGAGTGTTCTTAACTACCGAGTACTTAACACCGGCCTCGCGCAGTTCCTTGCGCAACTTTGTGTCGTCCTCAACGGTGATGCCCTTGTAATCAACAACAACACCAATGCAAGCCGCCTTGAGCTGCTCGGTAAGTCCTGCAACGATTTCCTTCTTTTGATTAAGAATTACTTCACTTGGCAAATTTTTTCACCTCACTGTAATTAAAATGCCTGTCCCCGACGAGGACAGGCATTTTACACATAACAGGCTTTCGCCGTAAGTTACGATATAAAAGTGCTTGCGCCTCGGCAGGTGGGCGTGTGCCCGTTATGCCGCGTGACGCGGCACCTGCTGTCTACGGTCAAGAACAGCAATTGTTAGTATAACACAGGTTTCACGGCTTGTCAAGACAATTAGCCGAGTTTGCTCGGATTTACCTTGATGCCGGGGCCCATTGTGTTGGCAACAACGCAAGAGCGAATGTACTGACCCTTTGCGGCAGCCGGCTGAGCCTTGATGATGGCGCCGAGCAGAGTGTCAAAGTTCTCCTGCAATTTCTCGGCTCCGAAAGAAACCTTGCCGATGGGGCAGTGAATGATGTTGGTCTTGTCCAGACGGTATTCAATCTTACCGGCCTTGGCTTCGTTGACAGCCTTGGCAACATCAGGTGTTACAGTACCGGCCTTGGGCGTGGGCATAAGTCCGCGCGGGCCGAGCACCTTACCGAGACGGCCAACCAATCCCATCATGTCGGGTGATGCGATAACCACATCGAAGTCAAGCCAGTTCTCGCCCTGAATCTTGGCAACCAGATCCTCGGCGCCGACAAAATCAGCACCGGCCTCCTCTGCAGCCTTGGCGGCGTCGCCCTTAGCGAATACCAAAATTCTCATGGTCTTGCCGGTTCCGTTGGGCAGAACAACTGCGCCGCGAACCTGCTGGTCGGCGTGGCGAGAGTCAACACCCAGTCGGACATGAACCTCAACCGTCTCGTCAAACTTAGCGGTTTTGGTCTTGACAGCCAAGTCCATAGCCTCGTTTACATCGTAAAGTTTTGATTTGTCGACCAACTTAATGCTGTCGACATATTTTTTACCGTGTTTCATTATCAATTTACCTCCCAATTGAGTGGTTATATCGGAATTTTCCTCCCACCCGGGATTCATTATACCCGGACGCAGAAAGGTGTGTTATCAGTCGACAACCTCAATGCCCATGCTGCGCGCAGTACCGGCTATCATGCTCATGGCAGATTCGATATTGGCAGCGTTCAGGTCGGGCATCTTCTGCTCGGCAATCTTCTTAACCTGTTCCTTGGTGATCTTGGCGACCTTGGTCTTGTTCGGAACACCGGAACCGCTCTCGATGCCGCAAGCCTTCTTAATCAAAACGGCTGCGGGCGGAGTCTTGGTTATGAAGGTGAAGGAACGGTCGGCATATACAGTGATAACTACCGGAATGATAAGGCCGGCGTCATTCTTTGTGCGCTCGTTAAATTCCTTCGTGAAAGACATAATGTTTACACCGTGCTGTCCAAGCGCGGGACCAACAGGCGGAGCCGGGGTGGCCTTACCTGCGGGAATTTGAAGTTTGATAAATCCAACAACCTTTTGAGCCATTGTTTAGCACCTCCGTAATAATGTGGTTTGGCGGTACAGCACTGCTGCCCTCCCACTCGGCAATCGCTTGCCGCGCCAGCGGGGAACCGACCCCACTGAAATTAGCATAATCAGGCCAATTCAACCTGATCCAGTTCAAGTTCAACCGGCGTTTCGCGGCCGAACATGGATATCTTGACGCGCACATAATCGCGCTCTGCATCCATTTCGTCCACGACGCCCGAGTATCCCTCGAGCGGGCCGTCGATAATGTTGACATTATCTCCGACACCGTAGTCAACCTCGATAACACGCTGTTCAACGCCCAGCGCCGCAACCTCGTCATCGGTCAGCGGAACAGGGTTAGAGGACGGGCCGACAAATCCGGTTACACCGCGGATGTTTCGCACGATGAACCACGAATCGTCTGTGACGATCATCTTGATCAGCACATAACCGGGGAAAACCTTGCGCTCTATTTCGCGCTTTTTGCTGTCTTTGATCTCAGTAACCGTTTCGGTGGGTACTTTGATGTCAAAGATAAGGTCCTGCATTTTTCTGTTCTCGACAATTTTTTCCAGATTCTGCGCGACCTTATTCTCATACCCTGAGTAGGTATGCACAACGTACCACTTTGCTTCAGCCATTCAACAACCCCCTTTTAATACTGTTCGGTTGGGGTTAAGACTTGATGGTGAATATCCACTCAACCAGTTTGCCCAGTCCCAGGTCAACCAGCCAAATGAACACACCGACAACCGCAACTACTGCAAGCACGACCAGTGTATTCTTGACGACCGTTTTGACGGTCGGCCAACTAATCTTCTTGATCTCGCTCTTGTACTCGCGGAAGAAACCGACTATTCTTGCGATGATGGTCTTTTTTGCGCCATTAGACTCAAGCACCTCAACATAATCGGCAATGAGGATAGAAGCAACAATCAACACAACGGCGGCAATGCTCAGTCCAAACAAAAGGTTGAACGCGGGCAAATAAGCCTTGGGCGCGTTTATGCCGGTAATCGGACGATAATCGACAAAACTGCCTACCGTGTTGAATCTGAAAACAAACATCATCACAGCGTTGATGATGCCGGTCACCAGTGCGGCGACCATGCCCTTTTTCCACTTAATCTGACTGAGAGAGAACACAGCGGTCAAAGCAGCCATGATAAATGCGAACAGATACCATGACGATCTGTAGAGCACAATAGACGAATCACCGACGGTCGGAAGTTTAAAGCCAAAGGCCAACTTGAAACCGCTCAGCAAATACTGGCCGTCCGCCGCAACGGTCGTCGGGATTTTGACAATGTTGACAAAGAACATTGCGATAACGCCGACACACGCCGCCATGGCAAGGATGCGGCTGATATACTTTACAGCTTTCATCGTGTCCCTCCTTACTTAGTCTCTTTGTGGAGAGTGTGCTTTCTGCAGAATCTGCAATACTTGTTCATTTCCAGTCTGTCCGGATCATTCTTCTTGTTTTTCATAGTGTTGTAGTTTCTTTGCTTGCATTCCGAGCAAGCCAGAGTGATTTTTACTCTCATGACGGCACCTCCCGTTTCACGGAAAAATTTAGCCTCCCTCTTTAAAAAAGACGGGTTTTTTGGCGCAAAAAATAAACCCTTGCAGAGGTAATTAAAAGTATATCACAACTTATCCGCGCGGTCAAGCATATTTTTTAATATATTTCAAATATATTTTTCCCGCACCGCTATATACATTATAATATATATTTTTGTCGGCACACCTGCGCCTAAAAAGCAGGCACCGCCGGACGGTGTCGGCAATCGACAACATTCGGCGGTGTTTAAACCGATAATTTATTTTGCGTAATCGACCGCTCTGTTTTCGCGGATGAGATTGATTTTAATCTGACCGGGATACTGCAGGTCGCTTTCGATACGCTGGGCAATTTCGCGTGCTGTGATGGTCATTTGGTCGTCGCTGATGACATCCGGCTTGACTATGATGCGAATTTCGCGGCCGGCCTGAATAGCGTACGAACTGTCAACGCCGTCAAAGGAATTGGCGATTTCCTCCAACTTTTCAAGACGCTTGACATAACTTTCGATGTTCTCGCGGCGTGCGCCGGGGCGCGCGGCCGAGATGGCATCGGCGGCCTGAACGAGGCAGGCGATAACCGTCTTGGCCTCGACCTCGCCGTGGTGAGCGTGAATGGCGTGGATGACCTCTTCGCTCTCCTTATACTTCTTGGCCACCTCGACGCCGAGCTGAATGTGCGAGCCGTCGTGCTCGTGGTCAAGCGCTTTGCCTATGTCGTGCAGCAAGCCGGCGCGTCTGGCCGTGGCAACATTCTCGCCCAATTCTGCGGCCATAAGTCCGGCCAAATAGGATACCTCCATGGAATGATTGAGCACATTCTGACCGTAACTGGTGCGGTAATGCAGGCGGCCGAGGAGTTGAACCAACTCGGGGTGCAGGTTGTGCACGCCCGTCTCAAGCACGGCGTTCTCACCCTCGCGCTTGATGATGCGGTCAACCTCGCGGCGAGCCTTCTCGACCATTTCCTCGATTCTCGCGGGATGGATGCGACCGTCGGCAATGAGTTTCTCAAGCGCTACGCGCGCAATCTCGCGGCGAACCGGGTCAAAGGCCGACAGCGTGATGGCCTCGGGCGTGTCGTCGATGATGAGGTCGACGCCAGTCAGCGTTTCAAGAGTGCGTATGTTGCGGCCCTCGCGGCCGATGATGCGGCCCTTCATGTCATCGTTAGGCAAATCGACCACCGAAATGGTCACCTCGGACGAGTGGTCGGCGGCACAGCGCTGAATGGCCTGCGAAATGACCTTGGAGGCCAGACGGTCGGTCTCGTCCTTTAACTGCTGCTCAAAGAGTTGAATTTTGAGCGCCTTGTCGTGGGTCAAGTCATCTTCAAGCGATTTGAGCAGGTAATCCTTGGCCTGCTCAATGCTGAAGCCGGAAATGCGCTCCAAAATATCCATTTGGCTGCGCTTTAACTGCTCCACCTCAGCGAACTTGTCGTCCAACTCCTTGTTGCGCTTTGACAACTTGTCCTCTTTGGCCTCGATGTTTTCAAGTTTTTTGTCAAGTGACTCTTCTTTCTGAACCAGACGGTGCTCCTGACGCTGCACTTCGCTACGGCGGTCGCGTATTTCGCGGTCGGCCTCGCTGCGCAGACGGTGGATTTCGTCCTTAGCCTCTAAAACGGATTCTTTCTTTTTTGACTCTGCTGATTTGATGGCATCGCTGAGTATGCGCTTAGCCTGCTCCTCGGCGGAACCGATAGCCGCCTCGGCCTTTTTCTTTCTGTGGCTGACGCCGCAAAAAAAGCCGATAACAGCAAAAATCAAAGCGGCCGCGGCCGCAGCAATAATCAAATAAAGCAATGATACTTGTGGCACTAAAGTGCACCTCCTTTATAATAATCGCAATTTTAAAGCACGGGATTGCGTCGACCCGGAATGGTATGTACCGTCGCGTGCTCGCCATGCACAGACGACTATTACTACTATTTCACATTATAGTTTATTACAATTTGTGCAATATGTCAAGTTGTATTGTTGAGTTAATGATTATTTAACCAATTACATTATAAAAAGGTGTTGAAATATCGGGCGATATGTATTAAAATTAGTTGGTTAGGAGGTCAAAAGCATGAAACCTTATTTGCAACTTGATAAGAATGAACTGGCGGCCGAACTGGCGGCTGTTAAAGAAAAATATGACAAATTTTGCTCCATGAACCTCAAGTTGGACATGTCCCGCGGCAAGCCGTCGCCCAGCCAACTGGATTTGAGCAATGCACTGCTCGACGCTCTGCCGTCGAGCGAGTCGCACAATGCAAGCGACGGCACCGACACGCGCAACTACGGTGTGCTCGAGGGACTGCCCGAGGCGCGTCAACTGATGGCCTCGATGATGGGTGTTCGCCCCGAGCAGGTCATCGTCGGCGGCAACTCGTCTCTCAACCTGATGTTCGATTTCCTCATTCAGGCCATGGCCAAGGGGCTGGGCGACCGCCCGTGGCTGCTCCAAGGTCAGGTTAAATTCATCTGCCCGTCACCCGGATATGACCGCCACTTCGGCATATGCGAGTATCTGGGCATCGAGATGATACCGGTGGCCATGCTGGCCGACGGGCCCGATATGGATGAGGTTGAGCGCCTCATCACCGACCCGCTCGTCAAGGGCATGTGGTGCGTACCGAAGTATTCCAACCCGCAGGGCATCACCTACTCGGACGAGACGGTGCGCCGCATCGCGGCCATGCGGCCGGCGGCCGGTGACTTCCGCGTGATGTGGGACAACGCCTACTGCATACACAGGGTCGGGCGCGAGGACGACAGCCTGCTCAACATACTGGATGAATGTGCCGCGGCCGGCAACCCCGATCTGGCCGTCATGTTTGCCTCAACCTCCAAGGTCACTTTCCCCGGTGCCGGCATATCGGCCGTTGCCGCCGGCGAGGGCAACCTCAAACTCATTCGCCAGCGCATGCAAAAGCAAACCATCGGCTATGACAAGGTAAATCAGTTGCGCCATGTTCGCATGTTCCCCGACAGCGACGCACTGCTCCGCCACATGGAGAAAAATTCCGAGATACTCGAGCCCAAGTTCAAAACGGTGCTGGAAATTCTCTCGCGCGAGTTGGACGGTCTCGGCGTCGCGTCATGGACCGAGCCTAACGGCGGATATTTCGTCAGCGTCGACACCCTGCCGCAATGCGCAAGCCGCACCGTCACGCTCTGCCGCGAGGCCGGCGTGGTGCTGACCGGCGCCGGCGCCACATACCCCTACGGCAAGGACCCGCTCGACAGCAATATACGCATTGCGCCCTCTTACCCCACCGTTGAGGAACTGGCCGCGGCCATGGAACTGTTTGTGACCGCTGTCAAATTGTCGGCTCTGGAAATGCTGTCGGCACAGTAACAATTATGTGCAAATGTGTCAATATAATTTGACTTTTACCCCGCCAACATATATAATGTAATCGTCGGTACGCAATCGTCCGCCGACATTAGTGTAAAATTTTCAAGGAGGCTTGGCCAATGAAAAGGTTAGGCAAGCAGTGGTTCTTCATTGTTGCCGCATTCATTTTGGCGCTGACATATGTATCGTTCTTCGGCGTCAAAAACTACTACGGCGATAAGGAAATTGTTTATTTCAAAAGCGCAAGCGATATCCGCTGGGATACCGATATTCAGGGCGGCGTCGAGGCGGCGTTTGTTCCCGATGTCGAGAACAAGAGCAACATTACCGATGCACAACTTCAAAGTGCAAAGTCGATAATCGAAACGCGTCTGGTAAACCTCGGCATCAACGACTATGAAACCTACATAGACAACAGTTCCAAGCAGGTGGTCGTCCGCTTCCCGTGGCAGTCGGACGAGGCTGAGTTTGATGCCGCGTCGGCCGTCAACGAACTGGGCGAGACGGCACTGCTGACCTTCTGCGAGGGTTCAACGCAGGACAAGGTTATACTCTCCGGCTCGGCCGACATCAAATCGGCTCAGGCGGGTTATAACCCCGATTCACCGACCGAGGCGGTCGTTCAACTGGAACTGACATCGTCCGGCCGCACCAAATTTGCCGAGGCCACCGCACGGCTGAAGGGTAGCACAATCTCCATTTGGATGGACGACAACATGCTGTCCAACCCGACGGTTAACTCGGTCATCAACAATGGCTCGGCCATCATCACCGGCATGAGTTCGTACGAAGAAGCCGACCAGTTGGCCAACAAGATTAACGCCGGCGCACTGCCCTTTGCACTCAGTTGCGACGACAGTTCGCTCGAGGTCATCAGCCCGACCCTCGGTGACGAGGCGCTCAATGTACTGCTCCTCGCCGGCGCTATCGCATTCGCCATCATCTGCATACTTATGATAGTGCTTTACCGCCTGCCGGGATTTGTCGCGTGCATCGCCCTTATCGGTCAGGTCGGCGGCACCGTTGCCTGCGTGACCCGCCTTTTCCCCGATTTCAACAGTTTCACCCTCTCGATAGCCGGTATCACCGGTATCATTCTCTCGGTCGGCATGGGCGTTGACGCCAATGTTATCACCGCCGAGCGTATCAAGGAGGAAATTAGCTCGGGCAAAACGGTCACAGCGGCCATCAACCGCGGCATGTCCAACTCAATGTCGGCCATCATCGACGGCAACATCACCAACATTCTGGTGGCCATCGTGCTTATGGGCGCCTTCGGCCCGGCCGACGGATTCTTTGCCCTGCTGCTCAAGCCGTTTATGTTTATGTTCGGCGGCTCGGTTTCCGGTGTCATCTACTCATTCGGCTACACACTGCTCGTCGGCGTTATTTTCAACTTCATCATGGGCGTGTTCGCATCCAAGGTAATGCTCAAGAGCCTTGCATCGTTCAAGGCAATGCGCAAGCCGTGGCTGTTCGGAGGTGTAAAAAATGCAGAAATCGTTTAATTTTGTCGGCAACCTGAAAAAGTTTGCCATAGCCTCCTGCGCCATTATGCTCGTCGGCCTGATCGCATCGGTCATACTGGGGCCGAAGTTGTCCATCAACTTCAGCGGCGGTACCAAAATCAGTTACTCTTTCACCGGTGACATCAACACCGACGATGTCGAGGCCATCTTTAAGGACACCGTCAAGCTTGAGGCCAAAGCCGATATCAGCACCGATATTTCAGGCAACACCAAGAAACTCAATGTCTCGCTCGCTGACAACAAGGCGCTGTCCACCGAGCAAATTGACAGCGTGCTCAAGGCCTTGCAGAAGAAGTATACTGACAACTCCGTTGAGCAGGTCAATGTGCAGTCGGTCAGTTCGACAGTGGGCGTGAAAACATTTATTAAAAGTCTGACAGCCGTAGTTATTGCGGCACTGTTCATACTTATATATGTGGCCATCCGCTTCCGCAATATCGGCGGCTGGACGGCCGGCCTTGCCGCTATCGTCGCACTCGTTCACGATGTGCTCATCGCCTTCATTGTCTGCGTTGTGTTCCGCTTCAGCATTGACAATAACTTCATTGCGGTTGTGCTGACCCTGTTCGGTTACTCTCTCAACTCCACCATCGTCGCCTTTGACCGCATCCGCGAAAACCGCCGGCTCAACGGCAACAGCAGTCCCCTTGCCGACCTGGTCAACGACAGCCTGTCTCAGATACTGCGCCGCACCGTCGTGACCACCCTGACCACCTTCCTGGCAATCGCCACGGTGGCAGTCGTTGCCGAGATAATGGGCCTGACCACCCTGCGCAGCCTTACCGTGCCGATGGCAGTCGGCCTTGTGAGCGGCGCCTATTCGTCGGTTTGCATCGCACCTGCACTTTGGGTCAAATGGCAGAGTTTGCGCAAGCCCAAGTCCGGCAAAAAGAGCCGTGCCATGGTTTGATTTTGGGTTGAAAGTTTCAGGAAATATTTTAGGCCCGAGCCAATTTGGTTCGGGCCTTTTTGCGAAAAAAAGATTTAGCGGATGGGCGATAATAGTGGTTGACAACCGACACCCGCGTGCATTATAATAAAGAAGTCGCTTGGTTGGCGAGAAGTCGGCCGCCGCGGCCACAATTAAATAGTTATCGGGGTGTGGCGCAGTTGGTAGCGCGCGACATTTGGGATGTCGATGCCGCAGGTTCGAACCCTGTCACTCCGACCAGCGTGGCGCTGGACCCAATTCGTCTTTGGGTTCAGCGTTATTTTTTCCTTGCGGCTCGACCGCAAGCGACATCTTTTTTGCTACCTCTTAACACCTTTCCGGCTGATTTAATATTCAATGTTAAATCAGCCGGACTTTTTAGGCTTGATTTATAGTAGATTTCTTTGCCGTTGTGTGCAATAATTTGAACAATACATCGGAATTTGTAAAGGGCAGGATACTATGATATTGGAAACGAGCAGATTGTATATACGATCTCTGTGCGAAACAGATTGGCAAGAAATGAAAAACATATTTATAGATTTTAATAATTCCAAATATGCTGTTTATGATATGCCTTTGCCGACAGAGGATGAAGAAATCAAAGCTCTGATAAAAAAGTTTGTTGAAAGCAATATGTTCTTTACGGTTTTCCTAAAAGAATCAAGGGATATGATAGGATATGTATGTTTTCATAAAGATGGAGGCACTTACGACTTGGGGTATTGTTTCCATTCTCTATATCACTCAAAAGGTTATGCGTATGAAAGCACAAAGGCGCTTATTGAATACTATGTTGATGAATGTGGTGCAACCGGTTTCACCGCAGGAACAGCGATTTACAACACACCGTCTTGCAGGTTACTCGAAAAATTGGGCTTTGTTCGTGCCTCAACCGAAACAGTTTCATTTGATAATGTTTTTTCTTTTCAAGGCGTCAACTTTGTGCTGAGCGTGAAATAGACAAATTCCAGTTTATCATTGTCTGTAGCAACGAAAATGACAGGGCGACCACAATCGGTCACCCTGTCATTTTATCTTTTTCCGCCTTGATTTGAGCCTTGACCTCTGCAATCATTTCCGCATTCTGTCAATCGGTGAACAAATCTTTCAGTTTCGACATGAACGATTTGCGCTCCTTATAGTTGCTGTCACCGACCGTTTCGTCGAATTTACGCAACAACTCTTTCTGCTTGCCGGTCAGGTTGGTGGGTATCTCCACCTTAACGGTGACATATTGGTCGCCACGGGAGGAACTGCGCATGCGCTGTATCCCCTTGCCCTTTAACTTGAACTCGTCACCGGGCTGAGTGCCCTCGTGAATTTTGAAACTGACCTTGCCGTCGAGTGTCGGCACAATTATTTCGCCGCCGAGCGCCGCCTGAACAGACGACACCGGCACCTCGCAGTAGACATCATAGCCGCGGCGCACGAAAATCGGATGCGGACGCACCGAGACAGATATGTTCAAATCTCCGTTGGGGCCGCCGTTTGAGCCGGTGTCGCCGCCGCCGCGTACGGTCAGAATTTGGCCGTCGTCGATGCCGGCTGGTATGTCGACCGACACCTCGTGGGTGCGACGCACCTTGCCCTTGCCGGAGCAGGTGCTGCACGGATGGTCAATGACCTTGCCACTGCCGCGGCAACGGTCGCACACCCTCTGCGTTTGCATCATTCCGAACGGAGTGCGCTGGCTGACCCTGATGGAACCGGTGCCGTGGCAGTCAGGGCAGGTGGCGGCCGATGTTCCCGGTTGAGCGCCGCTTCCGCCGCACGCCGAGCAACTATCTATGGTGGTTACCTTGACCGTCTTGCGGCAACCCTTGGCCGCCTCCTCGAACGAAATGTTGACATTGGCTGACGCATCACTGCCGCGGCGCGGCGCATTGGGGTCGGCACGGCGACCGCTGAAGCCGCCGCCGAATATATTGTCGAAAATATCGCCCAAATCACCGAAGTCGACATTGAACCCTCCGCCGCCGTAGCCGCCGTAAGCGCCTCCGCCGGCACCGTAATTGGGGTCAACTCCGGCATGGCCGAACTGGTCATAGCGAGCGCGCTTCTGCTCGTCGCCGAGCACTTCGTAGGCCTCGTTAACCTCTTTGAATTTGGCCTCAGCCGCCTTGTCGCCGGGGTTAAGGTCGGGATGATATTTCTTTGCGGCCTGACGGTAGGCCTTTTTTATCTGGTCGTCGGATGCCGAGCGGTCA
This sequence comes from Bacillota bacterium, assembly GCA_029007015.1. Taxonomy (GTDB): domain Bacteria; phylum Bacillota; class Clostridia; order Oscillospirales; family Acutalibacteraceae; genus SUG1189. The sequence continues at coordinate 18,476 of JAQXHB010000010.1, forward strand.
ACACCCAGCACCTCGTAGTAATCTCGCTTTTCCTCTGCCAAGCAGGAACACTCCCATCAAAACCAAAACCACCCGACAGGGGTATGCCCCTGTCGGTCGGTTTTTGACTGTATAATTATTTGTTTTCGTCGTCTTTGACTTCGTTGTAGTCGGCCTCGTAAACATTGTCGCCTGCGGCGCCATTGTCACCGGCGGCACCGGCGGCATCTGCTGCCTGCTGAGCCTCGGCCGCGGCCTTATAAATCTTTTCGGATACTGCGTAAACCTTTTTCTGCAGTTCCTCCTGAGCTTTCTTCATGCCGTCCATATTCTTGTCGGCAACTTGCTTTTTAAGTTCGTCAATGCCGGCCTGGATGTCCTTTTTCTCGTCGTCGGACAACTTATCGCCCATGTCGGTGAGCATCTTCTCGGTGGTGTAAACCATCTGGTCGGCGGCGTTAACGGCGTCAACCTCCTCGCGGCGCTTCTTGTCCTCGGCCGCATACTGCTCGGCGTCCTTGACCGCCTTTTCGATGTCCTCTTTGGACATATTGGTGTTGGACGAAATGGTTATCGACTGCTCCTTGCCGGTGCCGAGGTCCTTGGCCGAAACATGAACAATGCCGTTGGCGTCGATGTCGAATGTGACCTCGATCTGCGGGATGCCGCGCGGTGCCGGAGCAATGCCGTCCAGTTTGAACAGACCGAGTTGCTTGTTGTCGCGTGCAAACTCGCGCTCGCCCTGAAGCACATTTACCTCAACCGATGTCTGGCCGTCGGCGGCGGTGGAGAATATCTGGCTCTTTTTGGTCGGGATGGTCGTGTTGCGCTCAATGACCTTGGTCGATACGCCGCCCATGGTTTCGATGCCCAGCGAAAGCGGAGTAACATCAAGCAGCAGCAGGCCCTTGACATCGCCGCCCAGAACGCCGCCCTGAATGGCCGCGCCGACTGCTACGCACTCGTCGGGGTTGATGCCCTTAAACGGCTCTTTG
>JAQXHB010000011.1 GCA_029007015.1 Bacillota bacterium
TTTTCGGTGTAACCGCTCAATCGGCCGCCGCGCTCACTTTCAAGTAAAACACGGACGGTGTGGCCAATACATTCTTGCAAGAATTTTGCTCGGCATCGTTTCATCGCCGCAATCATACGGCGGGAACGATCCTCCTTTACAGCGCGCGTGACCTGACCGGATGCTTTGGCGGCAGGGGTGCCGTCACGGCGCGAGTAGGCAAAAATGTGCGCTTGCTCAAAGCCGATTTCCTCGGCAAAGGCGAGAGACTGCTCAAAATCATCGTCGCTTTCGCCCGGAAAGCCGACCATGATGTCGGTCGTAATGGTCGCATTGTCAAATGTTCGGCGTATGCGGTTGCACAAATCGCGGTAAAACGCGGTGTCGTAGTGGCGATTCATTGCCTTTAGCGTGCGGTCACAACCTGACTGCAGTGATAGGTGAAACTGCGGACAAAATTTGTCGCATGCCGCCAGCCGAGCCAGCATGCCGTCGCTCATCATGTCCGGCTCAAGCGAGCCGAGCCGCACCCGTTCAATGCCGTCGACCTGAGCCGCCGATTCGACGGCGTCGGCCAAGTCACGGCCGCCGTCATCAAACGCGGACAGATTGATGCCTACCAGCACGATTTCTTTGTACCCGCTGTGCGCCAGTTCGCACACTTCACTGTGCAACTGCTCAATGCTCTTACTGCGCACCCGCCCGCGCGCATAGGGGATAATGCAGTAGGTGCAAAAACGGTCGCATCCGTCCTCAATTTTGATATACGCGCGTGTGCGCTCCGGCACTCGGTCGATGGTGGGCGTATCAAATTTCTCACCGCGCTTGTGTTCACCGATGTTTATAACACGCTCGCCGGTAGTAAAAAATATGTTAACACTGTCTATGAGTTTCGCGTTGGTCGAGTTGCCGAGCACAATGTCAGCGGCATCCAGCGCCTCCGCATCAGCCGGAAAGGCCTGAGGCATACAGCCGGTCAAAACAATGGCGGCCGACGGCAGCAGCGAGCGAAACTTGCGCACGAGTTGGCGGGTCTTGCGGTCGCTTTCGGCAGTTACGGTGCAGGAATTGATAACAAACACATCGGGCTGTCCGTCGACGCTGACAACGGTATGTCCGGCCGCTTCGACAGTGCGCTCCATTGCCGCTGTTTCGTATTGATTGACCTTACAGCCAAGGGTGTAGAATGAAAATTTCATACAGAGTATCCTTTGCTTAATAATTGTCCTCGTGCAGATAGATGATGCGGCCGCCTCGGTGCATATACACATTGACAACCAGACCTATACCGAGGAAAGTGCACACGAGCGATGAGCCGCCTGCGCTGAAAAAGGGCAGGGTAATGCCGATAACCGGCAGAAGCGACACACACATGCCGATGTTGAGTATAGACTGTATGGCCAGCATGCCGAAAACGCCGCAACAAATGATTTTGCCCATTTTGTTGCCGCAAATATGCGCGATGTATAAAATGCGAATGCAGATAGCGCTCAACAGGATGACCACGCATATTGCACCCAGCATACCGAGTTCTTCACCGATGCTGGCGAACATAAAGTCGTTGTGTCCCTCGGGCACTTGATTGGACTGAACATAGTCGCCCCTAAACAGCCCCTTGCCGAAGAATCCGCCGTTGGCCATTGCAATGCGCGCGCGCCACTGCTGCCAACCGTCGCCGTATAGGTTGTCCTCGATGTGAAAAAGGCTGATGAATCGGTTGCGCTGGCTGTCATTGAGCACCAAAAACCAAGCGATAGGCGAGGCAACGGCCGCTAAACTCGCGCCGATTGCAAAATAACGCATCTTGACTCCGGCCGCAAAGAGCATCACGATGAAAATTACAGCCAACACCAGTGCCGAGCCGTCATCACCCTGAAAGTGAATAAGCGCGCAGGGAACAACTCCGTGCAGACAGAGCAGTAATACATGGTGGAGTGGAATGTTGTCGCCGAGCAGACTGACATGCTTTGCAAAAGTCAGTATAAAAGCGATTTTCAGCAGTTCCGCCGGCTGAAATGTGATGCCGCCGGGCAGTAAAAGCCACGCTTTGTCATCGGTGCCGGGCGGTGCGTAGCCGATGAAAAAGGTCAGTACGACCAGCCCGATTGATAGCACTGCATATAGCGGCCAAAATTTGGTCAGCGTTTCGTAGTCGGTAAATGCCGATATGACGACCACCGCAATCAAACCGATAACGAGCGCACCTATTTGCACGAAAAACTGTTTAGCCGTGCCGGTGTAGTTGGTGGCAGACATGACCATCACCGCGCCGAGCAGTGAGGCAAATATGCACATGGACAGCAGTACTTTGTCGGTTTCGCGTATATAGTCGGCTATGCGGCCGAGTAATTTTTTCATGGGTATGACCCCCTAAATCAAAAAAAGTACAAATAAATTATATGATAATTTTAAAATAAGTTCAAGTAGGTACTTTCATCTGTAATTATTTTGTGATATAATCTATAAAAATACGGCCTGATTTGACAGCATCGGCCGTCCACTTTCTAAAAAAAGGAGCCGCCCTATGTCCTCTTACATCTCTCATTCGCCGGCCGACACGGCCAAGGTGGCCGCTCGCGTGGCAGAACTTTTGCCGAATGGCGGCGTTATCGCCTTTACCGGTGACCTCGGCGCGGGCAAAACCACCTTTGTTAAGGGGCTGGCCGCCTCGGTCGGTTTTAGCGGAGAGGTGTCATCACCGACTTTTGCCATTGTGCATGAGTATATCGGCGGCAGGGTGCCGATTTATCACTTTGATATGTACCGCATCGGCAGTTGGGACGACCTTTATTCAACCGGCTATTTTGATTATCTCGATTCGGGGGCTGTTTTGGCCGTCGAGTGGAGCGAGAATATTGCGTCGGCATTGCCGCCAAACTATATTTCGGTTGATATCAGCCGCGGCGAGAGTGAGTGCGACAGAGTTATTACCGTTACTCAGTCAGGGGGAGGGTCAAATGATTAGGTTAGCCATTGACTGCGCCGACAAGGCGGTGTCATGTGCAGTTGCGCGCGATGGCGTAATTGTCGGACACAGTTTTCTTCAAACCGGACAGACCCATTCGCAGACACTCATGCCGCAGATTGAAGCAGCCATGGAGCAGGCCGGCATCACCGCCGCCGATGTAGACGAATTTGCCGTCTCTTGCGGTCCCGGCTCGTTCACCGGTCTGCGCATTGGCATTGCGGCGGTTAAAGGGCTTAGTTTTGTCGGGGACAAGCCGTGCAGAGCGGTGTCAACATTGCACGCCATCGCCGCATCTTGCCGCGAGCACAGCGGCACCGTATGTGCGGTAATGGACGCCCGCTGTTCACAGGTTTATAATGCACTTTTTTGCTGTCAGGACGGTCGGCTTCGCCGCTTGTGCGATGACCGCGCTCTGATGATAGATGAACTCGGTGACGAGTTGGCCGCCCTTGATGAGCCGATTTTGCTCGTCGGACCGGGCGCTCGGCTGTGCTATGAGCAACTAAGCGGTCGAATCGGCAACTTGGGTGTTGCCGATGTACCGACGCCCGATGCAGCTTGCGTTGCCGCTGTCGCTGATGAGTACGGCGCCGTGTCGGCCGCGTCACTTATGCCCGCGTATCTGCGACTGCCGCAGGCGGAGAGGGAACTGAAGGCAAAACAGAACAATTCAAACGGAGGTAATAAAATATGAAAAAGATTGCAATCGGCTGTGACCACGGCGGTTTTGAGATGAAGGAACAACTGGTTGAGCATCTGCGCTCGGGCGGATACGAGGTGGAGGATTACGGCATCTACGAGTGCAAGTCGGTCGATTATCCCGTTATCGCATACAAGGTGGCCACTGCGGTGGCAGCCGGCCAGCAGGAACTGGGTATACTCGTCTGCGGCACCGGCATCGGTATGTCGCTGGCGGCCAACAAAGTCA
>JAQXHB010000012.1 GCA_029007015.1 Bacillota bacterium
CTGCTGAACAATCACCCTGAATCATGATATATCAGGCTACGTGCCTGCAACGGCAACAGTTGTGATTGGAGTGTGAACATATGAAAAATAACGGTGTTTTAAATAAAAACTATTGACATAAGATATTTAATATATATAATATCATTAAGGATAAAGAAATAAGGATGAACATTATATATGACGAAACGCAATACGATTCAGCGTTCGCTGGTTTTTGAAGCTGTAAACAAATTGCAATGCCATGCTACCGCCGATGAGATATACGAAGCCATTGTGACAGAACACCCGAATGTGAGCAGAGCAACGGTATACCGGAATCTAAAGCTGCTGTCCGAAATAGGATATATTCGCAAAATAGAAATTCCGGGTGGTGCTGATCGTTTTGACCATCTGTGCCATGATCATTGCCATGTGAAGTGCGAGAAATGCGGTCGGGTTTTTGATGTGGATATGGAATATATTACCGGTTTGGAGAAAAGCATCAAGGATGACCGTGGATTTACGTTCACCGGATATGATATTCTTTTTCGGGGAGTGTGTCCGGATTGTCAAGAATCACCTAAACAGCATAATTGCTGAATGAAGCTTAACCCAGTGCGTATACGGGCGCATACATAACCCGTAAATATATTATTCAACAGGAGGGAAGTTATGAGAAGCATTACAACATTAGATCTGCAGTACGCACATCGTTTCTATGGTTTCAAAGGCGAAGCACAGTATTTGCACGGACATACCGGAGTTCTGACCATTGAGGTTGAGGATTCTGTGGAACCCGGTGTAAATATGGTTTTTCCGTGCAATGAAATTCAGAAGACCGCATGGGAAGTTCTGAAAAACTTTGACCATGCTTTAATTCTGAGGGAAGATGATCCTCTGCTACCCGCAATTCTTGCTGTTTATGAGGCTCAGGGTATCAAGGACGGAGCACCTAATAATAAGATGAAAGGCCCGGCTTTTAAAACAGATCTGGCAACAGCTTATCCCGATTGCCGTCTGGTAGTGACAAAAGAAACTATGACAGTTGAAGGCATGATCAAGATTGTATATGATCTGCTTAAGGACAAACTCAACATTGCCAAACTTACTTTCACCAGCGGTGTCAATGCCGCATCCCAAGAATACGAAGTAAGCAAAAACATTGACCGCTGCCCACTGTGCGGCATTGCCCTGAATGAGAACGGCGTTTGCCCGAAATGCGGATATAGAAAGAAATAATGTAAGTGATTTTTTCTGCTTTCAATACAAACAACAAAAAGTTACCTTGAAAAAGCCGCTTAAATGCTGAAGTAAAAAGCAAAAACGCCATTGCTTTTTCTTTTGAAAACAAAAACATTAAAAAAACCCTCCTTTTCTTCATTATACCACAATAAGTAAAGTCCCAAAGGCTTTCGCCTTTGGGACTTTGGTGGGATGTAGCGAAAAAGACACCACCGCAAAATTCCGATGTGAACTTGAACCGACAAACTTTTTATGCACACCTAAAGGTGTGATGAGATACAACTCGCTTTGCGAGTTGATGATATACACGCTAAAGCGTGGTGATATACCAAGCCTATCGGCTTGAATAAAAAAATCTCGTTCCGGAGAACGAGATTTTTTGGTGGGAGAGGATGGATTCGAACCATCGAAGTCAGTGACAACAGATTTACAGTCTGCCCCCTTTGGCCACTCGGGAACTCTCCCATATTAAACTGTGCGATAGGTTGATGGAGCTGGTGGACGGACTCGAACCCCCGACCTGCTGATTACAAATCAGCTGCTCTACCAACTGAGCTACACCAGCACAATCGCAAGACTTAATATACCATAACGGCAACAGATTGTCAAGACTTTTTATACCCAAAATCCAATATTTTTTTACCGCCTCAACCATTAACACCGGAGCGCCGTACAAGCGACGCCCCGGTGCCTGAAAATCAGTATGTGAGCTGCGTTCTGCGGGTAATCTGTTCGCCGTTCCACACCTTAACGGTGTTCTCTGTGACGTCGTCAATCTGCTGTGAACTGACCAACGAATTGCCCTGACCGTTGAGTTGATAGTAGTATCTGCGTGCAGAATACTCGGTAAAGGTTATCACGCTGTCCTTGACCGAACCGTCAATGTGCTTGACAGTAATGGTAAGATAAGGCGTCTTGTTCGGGACCCCATCGTCGGCCGTCTCCTGCGCGGTGAAGGAGATGATGCGCTCATACAACTTCTTAAACTCGCTGTCATCAATCTTAACGCCGTCGGTGCGGGTACAATTGAGCGATGTGCTGCCGTTTGCGTCCTCTTTAGGGCTGAGTTTAAATCCGTAATCCTTACCGTCGAAGGAGAGTGTGACACTGCTCAAAGTGGTAACATTCTCAATATAAAGCGACTCATAGAGCAAATCTGCCGTCTGATATGCAACCCACTCGTTGGCATCGGCCGACAGTTTGTATATAATGTCGCCGTCGTTGACAGTGAACGGGTAGTATCCGTCAACCGCCTTGCCGAACTTGAGGGTAACGGTGTTTTTGTTGACCTTGCAGTAAACGGTCGAATAGGGATTGTCGAGACCGTACTGCTTGAGGTCGCTGTCGGTACAGCGCAGAACAAAAGCGCCGCTGTTGGCCAGTCCGGTGGTGAAATTGGACAGCAAAGAGTCAATGTTATCGCCGTTGGCCGCCTGATAGGTCGGCTCTGTCACGATATAGTTAAGCACAGACATCTCCTCGGGCGGATTTTCGATAACAATGCGCGCCGGACGGCAGGTGCCGCCGAAAATGAGTTTGTCGACCATGGCAATCGAGCCGTTGGTGAAATACTCATCATTATCGCCATCGGGCACGAATGGCTCCATGCTGGCCGTCTCAATCATATCACCGAGAGCAGATGTGAAATTATACATATTATACTTGTCGACCAGATAAACACCGTCAATGCCGGTTACGGTAACATAATTGCCGCTCTGGTCGGGCGACAGACCGCCCACTGTGATGGTATAATCCTTGCCGTTTTTCTGCTCGACAGTAACAGTAGATTTGGGCTCACTTAGTCCGTAAATATCCTCGTCGGAGGCCGGCAGTATCTTCAGCGCGCGGAGCGAGCAGGCGTACTCAGCGACCGAATCAAGCCCTAAGAAGGTGATATCCTCATAGCCCTTGGCCAGCCAAGTTATCTCATCGGTTTCCGACTCACTGTCGGACGGGTATATGGTAAACTCGCCGTTGCCGTTTGAGACGCTTATCTGCTCGACGCCGCTCTGCTCAACCGAAATGACCGGAATGGTCTCGTTAACCGACGATGTGTCGTCGGTCTCAGCCTCGGGCAAGCAAAACATCACCACCGCCACCGCCGCCGCAGTGATTAACGCCGCGACCGATATGGCTATGGCCCCCCTCTTGCGCGGGCTTAGGCGGTGCTGTTTGCCGCTATTCTGCGGTGCCGCAAAGACGGTAGAGCCGCTGAACATATCTTCCTCTTCCAGTTGCTCGGCCAGAGCAATGAGGGCGTTGTCGTCGTCGGTGCGCAAATAGTCGGGTTTGGCCTTGACGGCCGCCAATTTTTCGGGGTCGACACGGCGTATCTCATTTACCTGATTATTGTCGGGTGCTGAACTCATAGACGGCGCCTCCGTACAGTAACAAATATGCAGACTGCCAATAGTGCCAGCGGAATGACAAAGACAAATATTATGCGCATGGCAACGGTGCCCGAATCGCTGGTAGTAAATGTCAGCGACTCATACTCTCTGACAGTGAAAGAGATGTCATCAGCCTGACGGCCCATCGTCTCATTTACAGTGGCCATCAGCAACTCAAGGTTACCCACATCCGGATAATTGTTGTAAGCGGTTTCTATCATATCCAAACTGCTGACAACAATTACGCTGGACTTGTACTCCTTGTACTCATCATCGGAATCGTCAAGACCGGTTATGGCATATTCACCGACGCCGACAGCAACAAACGGCCCGTTTTGTCCGTCGCACTTGGCCGTTGAATTTGTAGCCAGCACAGTTGTAGTTTTGTGGTTTTCGTTTTCCTCCCACTTGACGGTTACCGGTGAATTGGCGGCGCAGTAGAATGAGTATTCGCCGTCGGCAATGGCCTTGGTATAGTCACTGCCCTGATCGAGCAGTTTGACCGTTTTGGCCGTGTCGGACAGATAGTAGGATGAGTCGGTCTCGTCGACCAATCCATCGCTAATGTTGAAGCCCCACTCGGCAAGGAAATCGTACAAATTGGGCATATCGCCGTATTTATTGGACGCGACATACATCAGGTTCTTGCCCAGTTTGCCCTTCAAATCGAGATAATTCTCCAGCATTTTCAGTTGCTCGCGCGAATAGTCCTTGCTGGGCGCGGCGATGATAACCAAATCGGTGTCGTCGGGTATCGACTGGCTGACCAAATCGTCAATCTCGGTAAACTGGTAGTTGTTTTGCAGCATTAAGTCGCTGAGAGAGTCAACGGTACTGCCGCCGTTTGCGGTGATAACGGCCACCTGATAGGTTTTGTCCGATGTAACCGAGTAAATGGCCGATGTTACGGCTGTTTCAACCTTTGACCCTGACACTGTATAGTAGCCGTAATAACTGTAATAGGTGTTATCAATGTCATACAAATCAAAGAATGTCAGTTTCTTGTAATGGTCAATCTGCTCGCCGTCAAGGGTGAAACTGCACTCGACCAGTATATCACCGAGCGAAAAAGACTCGTTTGAATACTTTTTGGTATAGGTTGAAAAGGAGGGGTCCTGCGGGTCGGCAAAAGTGATATCAACCTTGGGATTGAGTTTTTCATAATCCTTCAGCAGACGAACCGTCTGCTCAAAGAACATGCCTGCAGAGGTGTCGACATAGTTACTGCTCTCGAGCAGTGCCGAGTAATTGCCGCCGGTGTAGTCCTCCTCCGACGCGCAGAGGGTGACTGTAACATCACGGTCGATTTTTTTGATGTATTCGCGGTTTTCATCGCTGATGGAGTAATCACTGTTGGCGGTCACATCCCACTGCAAGGGGAAGCGGTCGGCCAGCACGGTAGCAACCACATTGAGCCCGATGATAACGGCGACAAAGGCGGCGGTGATGGCCGTCGCATATACACCGTAACGCAGCTTGCGGCGGCGAGCCGCCTTGCCGGCGGTTGTTTTAGGGGACTTATTCTTTTTCATCATTTCAACTCTCCCCTTTCATTAAGACCAGCGGCGCTTTTCCTGCACGCGCACAGTCAGGAACAGGAATATGGCCGTGATACTTAGGAAAAACGCGATGTTGGCGTAATCGACAATGCCGACGATAAAGGTGTTGTATCGGCCTGAAAAGGACAGCCAGTTAACCACAGTCGATAAAATATTGCTGTCAATGTACGAACCGAGCATGTCGATAAACATGAGCACAATCGACACCGACATACTGCCCATTGCGGCGGTCATCTGACTCTCGGTCAGGGACGAGATGAACAGCCCTATTGAGATGAGCGCCGACGCAAGCAGAAGCGAGCCGATTACATTGTCGAAATAGACCAGCCACTCAACGCTGACATATGCGCTAAACACAAGCTGATAAACGATGGTCAGCGAGTTGGCCAGCAAAAAGACGGTCAGCGCGGCAAAATACTTGCCCATGACGATACTGCCGATTTTGACCGGAGCAGTGAACAGCGCCTGATCGGTTTTCATGCGCAGTTCGTCGCTGAACAGACGCATGGTGAGCACAGGCATAAGAAAGAGTGTAAATGTATACATTATTGAGAAAAGGGTCGACAGTTCGGCACTGCCGTTTGAAAACAGAATGGTAAAAACAACGCCGCCCATGAGAACATATATCAGCGTAACAATGTAGCCGAGCGGCGAAGTAAAGTAGGCTTTGAGTTCGCGTTTATATATGGCTTTCATTACTTATCCTCCCCCTCATTCGGCGCGCCGAGCGGACGCTCAATCTCGCCCACTGCGTCATTGACCGCCTCAAGCGCTTTGGCCTTGTCGCTGTCATCGGCCATCGGCTTGATGGTATCGAGCACCGAAGCATCAATGGTTCCGTCAACCAGGCGAATGAATATTTCCTCAAGTGTCAGTTCGTTGGGGCGCATCAGCAGTATCGGCCAGTTGCGGTCGGACAGGCGGCGGAACATCTCCTGGCGGATGTCGTTCTTGCCGGCCACCTCAACGGCAAATTCGTATGCGTTGCGCTCGCGGCGGCCCATGGGCGTAACCTTGCTGACACCGGCAATGGTGCTCAGCAACTTTTTGACCTCATTTTCGGGGCCCTGCACACGCACCAGCACTGAGTTTACCTCAGAGAGATTGCGTGAGAGGTCATCGGGTGCGCCGTCGGCGATGATTTTGCCCGAATTGATGACTATAACGCGACTGCACACCGCCTGAATCTCAGACAAAATGTGTGACGATAATATGACCGTGTGATTTTTGCCGAGATGGCCGATGAGTTTGCGTATCTCGATAATCTGCACGGGGTCAAGGCCGACTGTGGGCTCGTCCAGTATGAGCACATCAGGGTTGCCGATAAGTGCCTGAGCGATTCCGACGCGCTGCTGATATCCCTTGGACAGATGCTTGATGACCCGTCCGGCAACATCGGTTATCTTGACCAAACGGCATATCTCGTCGATATGCGGCTCACGCGGCAGACGCGTCTTTTTGAGTTCGTAGATGAAGTTTAGGTACTCCCTGACCGTCATATCGCGGTAAAGCGGCGGGTGCTCGGGCAGATATCCGATATGCCGCTTGGCCTCGTCGGGGTTGTCGAGTATGTCATAGCCGGCAACCGAAATAGTGCCCGATGTAGCCGACAGATAGCCGGTTATCATATTCATAGTGGTGGATTTACCGGCACCGTTGGGGCCGAGAAAGCCGAGAATTTCGCCGTCCTTGACCGTGAAGCTGATATTGTCAACCGCTAAGTGGCTGCCGTATCGCTTAGTCAAATTTGCGACCTCAATCATTAAATATCCCTCCGTAATCATACATACATGGTGATTGTAACAGAAAAAGTTGATATATTTGTAAACAACATTTTAATATATCTTGTTAATTATACAGCATCACAGCCAAATTTTAAAGATATTTTTTGTGCTTTTTGATATTTTCTTGACTATGAGTGAACTTTCTATTAAAATATAAATCTATTAAATCCCGAGGAGATGGTATATTTGGCACAAATAGCACCCTTCAGGGCGCTTCGATTTACCGAGCAAGCCGGCGAGATAAGCGAACTTTGCTGTCCGCCGTACGACATTATCAGTGAAGATGAGCGCCTGGCATATTTGAGCAAAAATGAGCACAATATCATTCGGCTGGAACTGCCGCGCGAGGGAGATAATCCCTACGCCGAAGCCGGACGGACACTGCGCCGTTGGCTGGCAAACGGCATTTTGGCCGACGATGACGAGCCGGCCTATTACATCTACTCTCAGCAATTCACGGTGCAAGGCAAAGTCTACGCACTCAAGGGCATCATCGCCCGCGTTCATATCGAGGAGTTTGAGCGCGGCATCGTCCTGCCGCACGAGGAGACGCTGTCCAAGGCCAAGGCCGACCGATTCAGCCTGATGGACGCAACCATGTGCAACTTCAGCCAAATATATTCACTGTATCACGATGATGGCAATGTGACCGAACTGCTTATCGACAGCCTGACCGACTGTCAGCCGGCACAGCAATTTACCGACGGCGCCGGCGTGACACACTCGCTGTGGGCAGTGAAAGACAAAACTGCCGCCGCGACTATTACCGCGCAGTTTGCCGACCGGCGGCTGTTCATTGCCGACGGACATCACCGATACGAGACGGCACTCAATTTTCGCAATCATTTACGCGGCACCGGGCGCGCCTCGGTCGGTGATGAGTGTGACTGGTGCATGATGATGCTGGTCAGCCTTGAGAATAAAGGACTGGTGGTATTGCCGACCCACCGCATTGTGCACGGCCTTGACAACTTTGATGAGCAGAAACTCATTTCGGCCTGCCGTGAGCACTTTGACTGCGTGCATTACGGCGATATGTCCGCAATGAGCGGTTTGCTCGACCAAAGCCGTAAGCACGGACAACGGTCATTTGCCCTCTGCTGCGGTGACGGATTTACACTGATGACACTGCGCGACACAGACGCAATGGACAGCGCCATGCCGCAGGCAAGCGATGCCCTGCGCAGGCTGGATGTAAGCATACTGCACACGCTGGTGCTGGAGACGGCGCTGGGCATCGACCGCGAAAACATGGCCAATCAGATAAACCTGAGTTACACCCGCGACGCGGCCGAGGCCATTGCAGCCGTTGACAGCGGCGATGCAAACTGCTGTTTCATCATCAACCCGACCGGAGTGGATGAAATCAGCGCGGTGGCGGCGGCCGGCGAAAAGATGCCGCAGAAATCGACCTACTTCTACCCCAAACTGATAACCGGCCTTGTGATGAACAAATTCGGTCAATAATGACTGAACCGCACACTTAAAATTAAGTGTGCGGTTCAGTCTGTTTATTGATCGTGACACAGTAAAACGGTATATCCGCCGTTGCCGTATTTTTCAA
>JAQXHB010000013.1 GCA_029007015.1 Bacillota bacterium
AAATTATGAATATATATACACGAGGGATAGTATGAAGAAAGTATTTATTGACGGAAAAGCAGGGACAACCGGACTGCGAATATTTGACCGCCTTGCCGGTCGCTCTGATATTGAACTGATAACTCTGTCAGACGCACAGCGTAAGGATGTTGTCTGCAGAAAAGCGGCACTAAACAGCGCCGACATTGCCTTTTTGTGTTTGCCTGACGCCGCTGCTATTGATGCGGTTTCAATGGTGGACAACCCCGATACCGTCATCATAGACACTTCAACAGCGCACCGCACGAGCGACGGATGGGTATACGGTTTCCCCGAACTGTCCAAAAAGCACGAGGCTGATATAATTGCGTCAAAGCGAATTGCCGTGCCGGGCTGTCATGCCAGTGGCTTTATCGCGCTGGTTTATCCGCTTATCGAGGCTGGCATTATTGACCGGTCGACACTGCTTATGTGCCAATCGCTGACCGGTTACAGCGGCGGCGGTAAAAAGATGATTGAGCAGTACAGTGCAGATGAGCGTGACCCTCTGCTGTCTGCGCCGCGTCAGTACGGACTGACCCAACAGCACAAACATCTTAAGGAAATGAAAGCCGTTACCGGCATTGACAGTTTTCCGGTGTTTTGTCCGATTGTCGCTGATTTTTACAGTGGCATGGAGGTTACAGTTCCGCTGTTCAGCCGGCAACTTGCCGCCGGCAAGACAGTCGACGATATTATTGAGGTGTATAAATCAAAGTACACAGGCCCGATGGTCTCTTACTGCGACAGCGTCGATAACGACGGCTTTGTGTCGGCCGCGACACTTTCGGGCAAGGACAGCATGCACATAACTGTCAGTGGCAACTCTGACCGAATTTTGCTGATGGCTGTTTATGACAATTTGGGCAAAGGCGCGTCGGGTGCGGCCATTGAATGTATGAATTTGGTTATGAACTGCGACAGACTTTGCGGTCTTGATATATAACGGAGGGAAGATATGAAACAGATTAGCGGAGGCGTATGCGCCGCAAAAGGATTTTCGGCATCGGGCGTGCACTGCGGCATACGCAAAAACAAATCAAAGAGGGATATAGCACTTATTTACAGCGAGGTCCCCGCAGCGGCGGCGGCCGTATACACCACCAACTTGGTCAAGGGAGCACCGCTGACGGTTACCAAAGCACATTTGTCCGACGGACAGGCACAGGCGATCATCTGCAACAGCGGCAATGCCAACACCTGCAACGCCAACGGCATCGAGATAGCCGAGCAGATGAGCCGGTTGCTGGCCGATGAGTTGCACATCGACGCGAGTGATGTCGTTGTTGCGTCGACCGGCGTTATCGGTCAACCGCTGGACATTGAGCCGATTAAGGCAGGTATCGCACCTCTGGTTGCCGATTTGGGCGATAATTCCGAACAGGCGGCCGAGGGCATCATGACCACCGATACCAAGTTAAAGCAGATTGCCGTCAGTTTTGACATTGGCGGTGTCGAGTGCAAAATCGGCGGCATCGCAAAGGGCTCAGGTATGATTCACCCCAACATGGCGACCATGCTTGTGTTCATTACCACCGACTGCGCCATCAGCAGTGATATGCTCAGTCGGGCGCTTTCAACCGATATAGCCGACACATTCAACATGGTGAGTGTTGACGGTGACACCTCTACCAACGATATGGTTACAGTGCTGGCAAACGGCATGGCCGGCAATAAGATGATTGACAGCGAGAACGATGATTTCAGTAAATTTATGCTGGCGCTGAATACCGTCACCGTTCATCTGTGCCGCTGCATCGCGGCCGACGGCGAGGGCGCGACAAAACTTCTTGAGTGCAAGGTCAGCGGCGCTCCTGATATTCAAACGGCCAAAACAGTAGCTAAGAGTGTTGTCTGCTCGTCACTGACCAAGGCGGCCATGTTCGGCGCCGACGCCAACTGGGGCCGAGTGCTGTGCGCCATCGGCTACAGCGGTGCCAATGTGGATGTCAGTAAAATTGATGTTCGGTTTAAATCAAAGAGCGGCGAGATACTTGTTTGCAAAGACGGTGCCGGCGTCGAGTTTTCCGAGGCGCAGGCAAAGCAGATTTTGCTTGAAGATGAAATTGACATTCTCATTGAACTGAACAGCGGTGACAGCACATCGACCGCTTGGGGCTGTGACTTGACATACGATTATGTTAAGATTAACGGCGACTATCGCACCTGACGGAGGAGAATTATGGATATTACAAATTTACAGCGTGCCAAAGTGCTGGTGCAGGCTTTGCCGTATATTCAGGAATATACCGGCAAGGTTGTAGTGGTTAAGTACGGCGGCAACGCAATGATTAACGAAAAACTCAAGGACTCGGTCATGCGCGACATTGTACTGCTCTCACTCATCGGGGTGAAGGTGGTCCTGGTGCACGGCGGCGGCCCCGAAATAACCGACATGCTATCGAAAATCGGCAAAGAAAGCACATTTGTTGACGGTCTGCGTGTTACTGACAAGGAGACGGTCGATATTGTTCAAATGGTGCTCACCGGCAAGGTAAACAAAAATTTAGTCAATCTTATCCAAAACAAGGGCGGCAACGCCATAGGCCTGTCGGGTATCGACGGACATATGATTGAAGCAAAAATCAAGGATGAAAGACTGGGGTTTGTCGGTGAGATAACCAATGTCAATGTTCAGCCGATACTCGATGTTATAGATAAGGGATACATACCGGTTGTGTCGACGGTTGGCTGTGACAGTTCCGGCAATGTTTATAACATCAACGCAGACACTGCGGCGGCCAAAATTGCCGGCGAACTGGGTGCAGAGAGTCTCATTTCGATGACCGATATCTGCGGCATTTTGGAGAATAAAGATGACCCCGATACGCTCATTCGCGTAATCAATGTTTCCGACGCACCCAAACTGATTGAGGACGGCATCATCAGCGGCGGCATGCTGCCGAAGGTGGAGTGCTGTATCAATGCTATCAAATGGGGTGTCGGCAGGGTGTTCATCATTGACGGCCGTATTCCGCACTCGATACTTATT
Source organism: Bacillota bacterium (assembly GCA_029007015.1). Classification (GTDB taxonomy): domain Bacteria; phylum Bacillota; class Clostridia; order Oscillospirales; family Acutalibacteraceae; genus SUG1189. The sequence continues at coordinate 3,011 of JAQXHB010000013.1, forward strand.
GAAATGCTCACAAACGAAGGCATTGGAACAATGTTCATTGATGAGTAGGGGAGATGCCGATGGATATTAAATCGACCGATAGTAAGTACATTGCCGCCACATATGCGCGCTTTCCGGTTGCCGTCACGGGCGGCAAAGGCTCGCTTGTGTGGGATGATGAGGGCAATGAGTACATAGACATGTCATCGGGCATTGCAGTCAACCCATTCGGCATTGCCGATGACGATTGGATAGACGCTGTGACCGAGCAACTCGGCCGCGTTCAGCACATGTCAAACCTTTACTACACCGAGCCTTGTGCGGCTCTGGCCGAGCAATTGTGCCAAAGAACAGGCATGAGCAAGGTGTTCTTCTCCAACTCCGGTGCTGAGGCCAATGAGTGCGCCATCAAGGTGGCCAGAAAATATGCCGCCGAGCGTAAGGGTAGCGACTATCACATTATAATAACCCTCAAAAACAGTTTCCACGGCAGAACTATTACGACGCTGGCGGCGACGGGGCAGGATGTGTTCCACACCGATTTCACGCCGCTTACCGACGGATTTGTCTATGCCACCGCCAATGATATCGACGATGTACGCCGCCTTGTCAGCGAGAACAAGTGTGCCGCGATAATGCTCGAGGTGGTTCAGGGCGAGGGGGGCGTCATGCCGCTGGATGCCGACTTTGTCAGCGCAGTCGCAAAACTGGCTGATGAAAACGATATTCTGCTCATATGCGACGAGGTTCAAATCGGCAACGGGCGAAGCGGCATGCTCTATGGCTATATGAATTACGGCATCACTCCCGATATCGTTTCAACGGCCAAGGGACTTGCCGGCGGACTGCCGCTCGGCGCCACACTGATGGGAGATAAGGTTAGGGATGTTCTGACCGCCGGCTCTCACGGCTCGACCTTCGGCGGCAATCCGGTTTGCTGTGCTGCCGCGCTCAATGTGCTTGAGCGATTGGACGGTGAACTGCTCCGCTCTGTCAAGCAAAAATCAAAATACATCTTTGACAATCTGACCGGCGCAAAGGGAATTGTTAGCGTCAGCGGACTGGGGCTTATGATTGGCATAAAGACGGAGAAAGATGCGTCGACAGTCATCAGTGAATGTATGAAGCGCGGCGTTTTGGCCATCAAGGCAAAGGATAAGGTGCGGCTGCTGCCGGCACTTAACATACCTATGGAGCATCTCGAAAGGGCAGTTGAGGTCATCAAGTCGGTTTGCTCTGAGTAAGTGAAAGGGGTTTTGTCGAATGAATTTAAAAGGCAGAGATTTTTTGAAATTGCTTGATTTTTCAAGCGAGGAGATCGCTTATTTAATCGATCTGGCCGCTGATTTCAAGTCGAAAAAGAAAAACGGTATACCTCATCGGCTGTGTGAGGGCAAAAATGTGGCGCTGATTTTTGAAAAGACCAGCACCCGCACGCGCTCCAGTTTTGAGGTTGCGGCCAGAGATTTGGGCATGGGCAGTACATATCTGGACCCTTCAAGTTCGCAAATCGGCAAGAAAGAGAGCATAGCCGACACCGCCAGAGTGCTGTCGGGCATTTACGACGGCATCGAGTATCGCGGCTATGGTCAGTCGATTGTTGAGGAACTTGCACAGTACGCCGATGTTCCGGTTTGGAACGGACTGACCGATGAATTTCATCCGACACAAATTTTGGCCGATTTTCTGACCATCAAGGAGCAGTTCGGCCATCTAAAAGGAATTAACTTTGTATATATGGGCGACGCCCGTTTCAACATGGGCAACTCACTCATGGTCGGGTGTGCCAAAATGGGGCTCAACTTCACCGCGTGCTCACCCAAAAGTTTCTTTCCGCAAAAGGAACTGGTTGACGAGTGTAGAAAGATTGCCGCTCAAAACGGCTCAACCGTTACCCTTTGTGAGAATCCTGACCAAGCAGTTAAGGGTGCTAATGTGATTTATACAGATATCTGGGTTTCAATGGGCGAGCCGACCGAGGTTTGGGCCGAGCGCATCGAGCAACTGGGCGCATATCAGGTCAATAGCCGTCTGATGTCGCTGGCCGCACCCGATGCGGTGTTTATGCACTGTCTGCCGGCCTACCACGACAAAAAGACGGCCATCGGCAAGGAGATGTGTGAGCGGTTCGGCCGCGACGCGATAGAGGTGACCGATGAAGTGTTTGAAAGCGAGCGATCGGTCGTTTTCAGAGAGGCGGAAAACAGAATGCACACCATTAAGGCTGTTATGGCGGCTACGCTAACGGAGATTGAATTATGAAAAGATATTTGATTCTTGCAAACGGCAGAGTGTTCGAGGGTACCGCATTCGGTGCCGACCGGTCGACTGTGGGCGAGTTGGTCTTTACCACCGGTATGAATGGCTATATCGAAACGCTGACCGACCCCAGTTACTACGGTCAAATCGTACTGCAGACATTCCCGATGATTGGCAATTACGGCATCATACCCGAGGACTATGAGGGCGAGTGCTGTGTCAAGGGCTATGTGGTGCGCGAGTGGTGCGAGCAACCGTCCAACTTTCGGTGCGGCATGACGCTGGATGAGTTTCTGCGGGAGAAAAACATTCCGGGTATTTGCGATGTTGACACCCGTGAAATTACCAAAATCATACGCGAGGCCGGAGTTATGAATGCGATTATCTGCGATCAACGGCCGGACAGCACTGACGATGTCAGCAGCTATGTTATCACCGACGCAGTCAAGAGCGTGTCGACCAAATCGGCGGAGCAGTTTGAACAGTGC
>JAQXHB010000014.1 GCA_029007015.1 Bacillota bacterium
TATCCGCTGGGCGGGATTTGAGCCGAGCGATTTTGAACTTTTGACAACATACGAGGATATCGGATTTTGCAAGCCCAATCCCGACTATTACCGCGAGGTGCTTCGACGCATGAACAGCGCACCCGAGGAGAGCATCATGATAGGCAATGATGCCGTCGAGGATACGGCCGCTCAAGCCGTCGGCATGCAGGTCTATCTGCTGACCGACAACCTCATCAACAAGGACGGACGCGATATCGCTGCTTACCCCCACGGCGGCGTCGACGGCATTGAAAAGTTGCTGTGACGGCGCGGTGCAAATCGGCAATGTTGATGTGTAAGACGGCCGACCGGCCGAGATTTTTCGGTCGGTCGGCCGGTTTTTGCGCTTTTGAGAGAAAAGTCGGCATAATAATGTTGAGTTTTTGCCTCGCGTGTGATAATATTTCATCGTGCGCTGTGCGCAGTGTAAACAAATTAAAGTTGAGGAGAGAAAATATGCAAGCAATAAAAAAACTCGGCAGGCTGGTGCCCGGGTTTGTGCTGGCGCTGGTAATTGCGGCCGTCGCCCGACTTATCGAGAGCGTCATGCCGATACATCTTATCGGCGCATCGGTCATAGCCCTTTTCATAGGCATGATAATCAACGCCTTTTGGAAGCCGACGCCGCTGGTTGCCGAGGGGCTCAAATTTACATCCAAAAAGATTCTGAAATTTGCCATCATTCTGCTCGGCGCATCACTCAATATCACCATCGTACTAAATGTGGGCAAACTGTCGCTGGTGGTCATGCTTTTCACACTGCTGACCTGCTTCGGCGGCGGCTACATTGTGGGTCGACTGCTCAAAATTAACTGGAAACTGTCCAACCTTATCTCTGCCGGAACGGGTATCTGCGGCGGTTCGGCCATCGCCGCCATTGCGCCGGTGATAGATGCCGACGACACCGATATCGCCTATGCCATGTCGGCCACATTCCTCTTTGACATGGCGATGATAGTACTTTTCCCCATAATGGGACATGCCATGGGGCTGTCGGATATGGCATACGGCCTGTGGTCGGGCACAGCGGTCAATGACACCTCCAGCGTCGTAGCGGCCGGTTATGCCTTTTCAGAGGCGGCCGGTGACTTTGCTACCATGGTCAAGTTGACTCGCACACTGTCGATAATCCCGACCGTTATCGTCTTTGCCGTCATATCGGCAAGGCTTGAGCGCAAAAAGGCCGTCGCCAGCGGCAGTACAGATGCCAAGTCGGGCAAACTCAATGTGGCCAAGATTATACCGTGGTTTATACTGGGTTTCCTTGCGCTGGCGGTTATTAACAGTTTTGGACTCATTCCGCAGGCGCTCGGCCATTCTATGAAGGATGTCAGCAAGTTTTTGATGGTGGCCGCCCTTGCGGCGATAGGTCTTAACACAAGCATCAAGGATATGAAAAGAGCGGGCATCGCCCCCATGATTCACGGCTTCATCATATCGGCGCTGGTGGTTATCGTTGCCATTGCTGTCGAGTATTTCATGGGCTTAGTTTAATGGTTTTCGCTTAATAAAAACAGGTGCTATCCGTTTGTAGGATAACACCTGTTATTTTATTTGCACTGATTATTTTCTTAACAGACGGTTATATGCCTTACGCACATTGAACTTCCAGCATAGCAGCATGCCGACGACAGCACCGACGCCCGCCTGCAGAATCTGGTAGGGTAGTTTCATAATGGCGTATTCGGGCGTGCTGTAAATGAAGGCGCGGCCGAGCGAGTAACCGACTACCATGATGACGGCGCCGACGGTAACGCCAATGCCCGAGGCCAGTACCGGATGCTTTTTCATCACATAGTGTGAAAAAATCGAGATGACCACCGCCTGCAATCCGTGTGTGACCAGCGAAACGAACATGGGCAGGGGATAGAACAGCAAATCCCCTATGAAAGCACCGACGCCGCCCACCAAAAATGCGGCTGCCGGGTCGAGAATGATGGCCGCGGTGCAGATGATAATGTCATTCATGTAAAGATGTCCGCCCGGAACCGGCACGCCGAAGGAACTCATCGCAATGTTCAGCGCCATGAGCACTGCGGTGGTGCACAGCCAAACGGTAGTCTTGCGTGTGGAAAATACTTTTTCGCTCATAATTTAAAACCTCTCTTGTAATTGTCTTGACGATAGTATATAATAGCCGTGAGCATATAAAAATAATCAGAATTGGAGAATTTTATATAACCAGATGAACTATGTTATCGAAAGGGCAGAGCACAGGCCCGCTTATTTGCAGTTATACATTCGGGTGCGTGACGATATTGTTAACGGAGTTTTTCCGTTCAACAGCAAACTGCCGTCCAAGAGGATGATGGCCGACGAAACGGGCGTCAGCACGGTGACGGTTGAACACGCCTATGACCTGCTTTGCGACGAGGGGTATATCGAGCCGAGACAGCGCAGCGGTTATTTTGTGATATTCAACACCGACGACGGTTTTGCCCGCCAGTCGGGCGGCGCGTCGCCAAAGGTTCAGCCGGTCAAACAGCCGTCGAACTCACTGCCCGATTTCCCGTTTTCCACCCTCGCCAAGACCATGCGGCGGGTCATCAGCGACTACGGCGAGATGATACTTGAACGCTCACCCAATGCCGGCTGTATTGAACTGCGCGAGGCTATACGCAACTACCTGGCGCAGAGCCGCGGCATCACGGCCGAAACCGAGCAGATAATCGTCGGCTCCGGTTCGGAGTATCTTTACAGCATGATAGTTGAACTGCTGGGCAGAGAGCGGGTGTACGCAATCGAGTCGCCGTCCTACAAAAAAATCGAGATGGTCTACCGCGCCGCCGATGTTCAGTACGAAAAACTGCCGCTCGGCCGCGACGGCGTCGAAAGCGCCGACCTGTGGGCCTGCAACGCCGATGTGCTTCACCTGACACCCTATCGCAGTTTTCCCACCGGCGTGACGGCGACGGCCTCCAAACGGCATGAATATATGCGCTGGGCCGGCACCGCCGGCAAATATATCGTCGAGGACGACTTTGAATCGGAATTTTCGGTATCGAAAAAGCCGGAGGAAACTCTCTTTTCGCTTTCAAGTGAGGAAAATGTCATTTATATCAACACTTTTTCAAAAACCGTCTCGCCCTCTCTCCGCGTAGGTTATATGGTTTTGCCCAAACGACTCGTGCCGCAGTTTGAGGAGAAGGTCGGATTTTATTCATGTACCGTGCCTACATACATCCAGTTTGTGCTGGCCGAAATGATTTCAAACGGCGACTTTGCGCGTCACATCAACCGCGTGCGCCGCAAAAAGCGCAGCGAGTTAAACGCGAAATAATCCCCCGTTGCAAACAGAGATATTTGCAAAAATGAAACCGGACACCAATCGTGATACTCATTGTATCAAAATCGGTGTCCGGTTATGGTTGCGGGGGTGGGACTTGAACCACACGACCTCCGGGTTATGAGCCCGACGAGCTACCAACTGCTCTACCCCGCGATATTGACACTGTTATTATACACAATATATTCGCGTTTTGCAACTGTTTTTTAAAATTTTTATTTAATTTATAATTTATTTGCAATTTTACAATAAAAATCAACAAAAATATGGTATAATGTGATAAATTATAATCAGCGATACTTTACGGTTGCGCGCACAGGCCATGAGCCATCGTCAGGCCGCGTCGCTGCAACATTCAGTATAATATATTTCGGCAAAGAAGGGGTTAAGATGAATCGGACAAAGACGGTCATAATTGCAGATGACGAACAAAAACTGCGCAGTATGATTGGCGACTATCTGGCGCTTTCGGGCTGGCAGTCGGTCGAGGCGGCCGACGGCGACGAAGCGGTCGATGCCGTGCGCAATCATCCCGATGCGTCGGTTGTCATCATGGATGTCATGATGCCCGGTATGGATGGGTGGGAGGCCAGCCGCCGCATACGCGAATTTTCCGACATTCCGATACTCATGCTGACCGCCCGCTCTCAGGAGTTTGATGAATTGATGGGTTTTGAGTCGGGCGTCGACGACTATGTTACCAAGCCGTTTTCGCTCGCTGTGCTGCAAAAGCGTATTGAGGCGCTGGTACGGCGCAGCAGCGGTGAGGATGCCGCAAACAGCAAGTGTGACGGCCTGTTTATCGACGGCGACGCCTATTCCGCCTACCTTGACGGCGAGGAACTTGACTTGACCGTTAAGGAGTTTGAGATATTGCGTATGCTGTTTGAAAACCCGGGCAGGGTGTTTACGCGCAGTCAGTTGCTCGACACCGTTTGGGGATATGATTATGACGGAGATGTGCGCACGGTCGACTCGCATGTGGCGCGCCTGCGCGTAAAACTGGGGAATTACAGCGATACTCACCTGAAAACGGTTTACGGCATTGGCTACAAATTTGAAAAATGACCTGACGGTGGACTGTATGAAAGAAAAAATATGGATGAGGATGTTTGAATACATTGCACTGGTGCTTGTCGGTTTCTTGCTGGTGATATGTATTGCAAGCCTCTTCTTTTTGGACGATTTCTTTGTCTGGCGCGAAAAGACGCTGTTGGCGCGCAGTGCGGAGGGAATAGCGATGCTCGACCTGTCCGACGAGTCGACGGCCGCGGCTGTTCTGCGCCGGATAGAGGATGACAATAATGTGCAGATAAGCATATATAAGGATAACACCATAATATATTCAACACTGCGCACCAATCGTCCCGGCATGACCGGCTTTGATTTGCTCTTTGACAACGGGTATCAATTGACTGAGGAGGATGTTGAGCACTACCGCTCCGGCAAGTTTTATCAGGCGACCGACTCCAAATCCAACAAACTGTTTGTTTATATGCTCAATTCGGGCGAGCGCACAGTCGTGCTGTCGGTACAGCAGACCCTTATCAGCAACGCGGCCCGAACAACCGGCTCGTTTACGCTTATAGTGGCCGGTGTGTGCATGGTAATCGCCCTCATCTCAAGCATAGTATTTGCGCGTAAATTCGCGCGCCCCATTACCGAGATGAACTTAATTGCAAAGGATATGTGCTCGCTCGACTTTTCAAAGCGGGTGAATGTTGATTCGGATGATGAAATCGGTCAACTCGGCAGGAGCATAAACGAACTGTCGGGCGCCCTTGACAGCGCTCTGACCGAACTGAACGAGAAAAATAAGCACCTGCAAAACGAGATTGATGCCGAGAGGCGCATGGACAGCGTGCGCAAGGGCTTTGTGGCCAGTGTATCGCATGAATTGAAAACACCGATATCAATAATCCGCGGATATACCGAACTGCTCGAAGCGGCACCGGACAGCCGACGGGCTGACTACTGCGAGTGCATCCTCAGCGAAACCGACCGAATGCACAAACTGGTTATCAATCTGCTCGAACTGTCCAAAATCGAGAGCGGCATGAAGGCTGAGTGCAGTCGCTTTGATTTGACCACTCTGTCGGCCAATGTGATTGACTCCATGGGACGCATGCTCGAGGACAAGCACATCTCACTTGAGTATGAACTGCCCGACAGGCTGGAGGTTTTCAGCGACGAAATGTATCTGCGCCAGACACTGCAGAACTTTTTGTCCAACGCCATAAGTCATACGCCCGACGGCGGTACGGTGAGGATATATACCGAGCCGTACGGCGACAGTATACGGCTGTGTGTTTATAACAGCGGATCCTGCGTTGATGAGGATGAAATGGAGAATGTGTGGAAGAGTTTCTACCGTGGCGACAAGTCGCGCAACCGTGATTCGGGCAGGTACGGACTGGGCCTGTCGATAGTGCGAGCGTGCATGCAGTCACTGCACTGCGACTACGGTGTGTTTAACTGCGTGGACGGTGTGTGTTTCTGGGTTGAGGTCAAGTTGACCGACGCAGAAAATCCTGCTAAAAATTAAATATTTTTGTTGACATTTGCGATGGGATAGTGTATCATTGTATAGCCGCATATTACGGGCTTTTGTAAAGTGAGTATGTCTCCGCCCGTCGTAGCGAGACTTAATTAAAGGCAGGTGCCACAAGTAAATGTATGCAATCATTGAGACCGGCGGCAAGCAGTACAAGGTCAGCGCAGGTGATGTAATCTACGTTGAGAAACTGGGCGTCGACGAGGAGCAGGCCATTACTTTTGACAAGGTAATCGCCATGCACAACGGCAAAACTCTGAAGGTAGGTACTCCTTATGTGAAGAACTGCACCGTAGGTGCAACCGTCCTTAAGAACGGCAAGCAGAAGAAAATTACCGTATTCACCTACCGCGCAAAGAAGGGCTCCAAGCGCAAGTTGGGCCACAGACAGCCGTACACCAAGGTTCAAATCGATTCTATCGATGTTGCGACAAAGTCAGCCGAGAAGGCTGCCGATGCTGAATAATCGGCAATGACCAAAGCAACTTTTTATGTCTGCGGAGGGGCTCTGACGGGCTTCTGCATCGACGGGCATACCGCTGATTATGATACCGAGGAGGGCAGACTGGTTTGCTCCGCGGTATCCAGCGCGGCCTACATGGCGGCCAACACCGTCACAGAGGTCATCGGTGCTGCTGCCGACGCTTTTGACAGCGACGGCCATATGACACTCAATGTCGGCGCGTCCGACGGGCGTACTCAGGCGGTGCTTGAGGGGCTTCGGCTGCATTTGCGCGGCCTTGAGGAGCAGTACCCACACTATATTAAAGTAAATTTGGAGGTGCAACCAAATGCTTAAGATTAACATTCAACTTTTCGCTCATAAGAAAGGTATGGGTTCGACCAAGAACGGCCGTGACTCTGAGTCAAAGCGCCTCGGCGTTAAGCGCGCCGACGGTCAGGTAGTTCTGGCAGGCAACATTCTTGTTCGCCAGCGCGGAACTCACATTCATCCGGGCGAGAATGTCGGCAAGGGCTCGGACGATACGCTGTTCGCTCTTATCGACGGCAAGGTCAAGTTTGAGCGCGTGGGCAAGGACCGCAAGCGCGTCAGTGTCTACGCTGTAGAGCAGTAACCTGCAAGAAACACTCAGACCTCGGGCACACTAATGTCCGAGGCCTTTTTGTTGTTAAGGGGGATATAGCGTTGTTTGTAGATACAGCCAAAATCAAAATTAAGGCGGGCGACGGCGGTAACGGCGCCGTGTCATTCCGCCGCGAAAAGTATATTGCGGCCGGCGGCCCTGACGGCGGCGACGGCGGCAGGGCGGCGATATAATTTTCATCGTCGATGATAA
>JAQXHB010000015.1 GCA_029007015.1 Bacillota bacterium
GCAGTTCATACCAAAGTCCGTTGCTTTCATCATATTTATACTTTTCCATAATCAAATCCTCACTTTCTTACGCTTCATTTTAAATGCTTTTATAAAAAGTTCGTCTATATCCTCAACGGGATTACCGTTGTCGAGAAATAACAACCGTGCTTCATTTAAGCACTTGATAAGCAACCGCTACTCAAATTCCGATAATTCCAAAAATCGTTTTTGTTCTTTCATAGTAAAATCCTCCTTTGCAAGTACATTGTACCGCAACGGAGGATAAAACAAAAATGTGCGTTTTTTGAAATATGATTGTACGGTTCCGGTGTGTTTATTAAATCCCTTATGAACATCCGTACCAAAAAATCTCGTTCTTCGGAACGAGATTTTTTTATTCAAGCCGACAGGCTTGGTATATCACCACGCTTTAGCGTGTATCTCATTACACCTTTAGGTGTGCATAAAAAGTCTGTCGGTTTGACGATATACAATGCTTCGCATTGATTTCAAATGCTCCTGTCGGTTCAAATCCACATCGAAATTTTCAGTCGGCATCTTTTCGTTACCTCTTGTTTTATCTGTGTTTTCTTTTTTTGCTTAATATTATATTTGGTCTGTTTTTACATAAAAAGCGTACTTGTTTTGGATAATTAAGGATGATATAATCATCGTGGTGATTATTGAATGAAAATTCTTAATTTTGGGTCCTGTAATATAGATTATGTATATTCACTTCAACACATTGTAAAAATCGGAGAAACAGAAACAACTCATACTCTTGAAACCTTTCCCGGTGGAAAAGGTCTTAATCAATCTATAGCGGTTTCAAGAGCGGGGGCAAAAATATACCATGCCGGTTGCGTTGGCAACGACAGCAAAATGCTAACCGATATTTTACAGAAAAACGGAGTGGATATATCCTACCTTAAGACTGTAGACACAAAAAACGGCCATGCTGTTATTCAGGTTAGCTCCAAGGGAGAAAATTCGATATTTCTTTATCCGGGTTCTAATGAAAAGATAACTAAAGAATATGTAGATACAGTATTAGATAAATTCGATGCAGGTGATATTATTATTTTGCAAAACGAGATAAATAATGTGGACTACATCGTTGAAAAGGCATATCAAAAAGGTATGTGCATCGTTCTTAATCCATCTCCCTTTAACGAAAAAATTCATGCAATCAACTTTAACATGCTTTCTTATATAGTTATAAATGAAGTGGAGTTAAGCGAAATTTCAGAGTCTACAGAGCCTGAAGAAGGCTTGGTATACTTAAAAAATAAATACCCTGAGTTAAAAGTAATACTTACTTTAGGCAAAGACGGTTGTGTATTTGTGAATGCAAATCAGGAATTGCGTCAGGCGGCATTTAAGGTTGATGTTGTAGACACAACAGCGGCCGGAGATACATTTTTGGGATATTTCGTTGCAGAGCTTTCAAAGGGTACGGATTATTCTCAAATACTAAAAATTGCGTCTGCGGCATCGGCTATTACGGTTTCAAGGAAAGGAGCGGCGCCTTCTATTCCAAATAAAAGCGAAGTGTTATCTTTATTTGATAAACTCAGAGAAATTAAATCAAACAATAAAAACAATTCTCTATATGAGCAAATAGAAGGTTATATTGAGCAAAATATCAAAACGGCAAATCTTGCGGAATTATCTCAAATATTGGGTTATTCAACAGTTTATACAGGTGGCATAGTTAAAAGGCTGACCGGTGAGACTTTTTCAAAGGCAGTTCTCTCAAAAAGATGTAAAATGGCTGCTCATATGCTTTTAAGTACAAATTTTTCTATCCATGAAATCATTCATATGGTAGGATATGAAAACGAAAGCTATTTTAGAAAAGCATTTAAGAAGAAATATGGTGAAACGCTGTCAGAATATAGAAACAAGAGGTGTAATTAACATGACAATTGAGCAGAGGATAAAAAATTTATCGGTGCCGAGAGGTATAGTAGATGTTGTTTTAGATACAGATGCGTATAATGAAATTGACGATCAGTTTGCAATCTCATATCTAATTAAGTCAAAAGAAAAACTAAATACCAAAGCAATATATGCAGCACCTTTTTTAAACGAAAAATCTGTTAGTCCTAAGGACGGTATGGAAAAGAGCTATAATGAAATTTTAAAACTTCTTTCACTTTCAGAAGAAAAATGCGATGTTTTTAAGGGGTCGGAAAGGTATCTGGACAACGAAAATACACCGGTTATTTCTCCTGCGGCACAGGATTTGGCAAAAAGAGCCGAGAACTATTCTCCCGAAAAGCCTCTTTATGTTGTAGCAATAGGAGCTATAACGAATATTGCTTCTGCAATACTTTTGAATCCTAAAGTTGCGGAAAATACTGTTGTAGTATGGCTTGGCGGACATGCTCATCACTATCATCACACAAAAGAGTTTAATATGTATCAGGATGTTGCCGCGGCAAGAGTTATAATGCAAAGCGGTGTTCCATTCGTTCAGCTTCCTTGTATCGGTGTTGTAGACCAGTTTACGGTTTCTAAGCCGGAGCTTGAATTTTGGCTCAAAGGAAAAAATCCCCTTGCAGACTATCTTGCCCAAAATGCAATAGAAGAGGCAGAGTGTTATGCAAAAGGCAAGGCGTGGACTCGTGTAATTTGGGATGTCACTGCAGTTGCGTGGCTGATTAATGATTCACAGCAGTTTATGGAATCAAGAATTATTCCAACTCCCATTCCTACCTATGATAATTATTATGCAACAAATTATAACGGATACCCCATGAGATATGTTTATAGAATAGAACGCGACAATCTTATGACTGATTTGTTTCAAAAATTGATGAAATAGACAGATCAAATGTTTTGTGACCTGAATCATGCCGCTTGATATGCGGCGGCATTCGTGTTATAATGCAAAAAAACGGAGCAGGAGGCACTTAATATGAATTTGCAGGACTTCTTTGATAACGAAACCGAACAGCCACTCGACCGATTGCTGACCGACGGCGGATACACCGCCATTTTCCGCACCATCGCCTGCATTGGCGACAGCCTTTCTTCGGGCGAGTTCGAGGCAATGGGCGACGACGGCAATCGCACCTATCACGATATGTACGAGTATTCATGGGGGCAATTTATTGCGCGCATGTGCGGCAGTAAGGTGTATAATTTTTCTCAAGGCGGCATGACCGCGAAATACTACTGCGAAAAGTTTGCCGATGAACGCGGCTACTGGAACAGTGAATATGCGGCGCAGGCCTACATCATTGCTCTCGGCGTCAACGATGTTCTCCAAAAAATCGAGATGGGTACTGTCGACGATATTGACCTGGCCGACCGGCGCAACAACAGGCAGACCTTTGCCGGCTACATGGGGCAAATTATACAGCGTGTAAAGGAGATTCAGCCGCGGGCAAAAATATTTCTGATGACCATGCCGAGGTCTGCGGACGAACACGACGGCGAGATAAAGGTGCACCGAGATATAATCTATCAGTTGGCCGACACCTTTGACAATACATATGTGCTCGATTTTTATCAGTATGCGCCGATATATGACAGCGCATTTCGTGAGAAGTTCTTCATGCACGGGCATATGAACCCGATGGGATATCTGCTGACGGCGCAGATGACCGCCTCGTATATTGACTACATCATTCGTCACAACTGCGACGATTTTAAAGAGGTAGGATTTATCGGTACCGATTTGCACGCCTGACGGCGCGCGGACACATTACAATAGCGGCTTAAAACGGCTGTGAGTCATTATCGGCTCGCGGCCGTTTTTTGGCAGTCACCGTGATGGGCGCAAACTCAGCGATAGTGCTTGAAAGCGAGCCGATAATGTGTTAAACTGTTTGGTGGGCAAGGGGAAGCAGGTGCAAATCCTGCGCGAGCCCGTCGCCGTGAGCATCAAGTACAAGCCGCGCCGTATATCCTCCGCCGCAAAGAGGATGAAACGCCATTGGGCAGCCGCCTGAGAAGGCCGGAGCGGACGATGCAAGCCGAAATACCCGAGCTCTCTATTAAAATCAGATTGCCTTTAACAAGGCGGCCGCGAGCGCCGGCTGAACGGTCTGAAATAAATAATCAGGAGAGAAAAACAAATGGAAAAGAAAAGCATCATTTCTACCACAATGTCACGAATCCTTTGTTTGGTGCTTATTGCGGCTATGGCACTGACAATGACCGCTTGCTCCAATACCGGCGCAGGCACTTCCTCGGTGTCGAGTGCAGGGTCGCCTGACATCGCCACCGTACTCGGTGAGGGAGACACCTCCTTCAGCCTGACTGTGGCCGACGCCGACGGCAAAGAGACCTACTTTGTCATCAACACCGATGAAAAGACGGTGGGTGCCGCACTGCTCAAACTGGACCTTATTTCGGGTGATGAGAGCCAGTACGGCCTGTATGTCAAAAAAGTAAACGGCATCACCGCCGACTATGACGCCGACGGCACATACTGGGCCTTTTACATCGACGGTGAATATGCGTCGACCGGCGTTGACTCAACCGATATTACCGACGGCGCCTCTTACGCCCTCAGAGTGTCCAAGTGAAAAAACTGAAGGTCAGCGAACTGGTGCTCTATGCACTGCTCGGTACCGTAATGTTCATATCCAAAATGGTTACCGAGTTTTTGCCCAATGTGCATTTTCTGGCCATGCTTACTGTGGCATATACGGCAGTATTTCGTATCAAGGCACTCATACCCATATATGTCTTTGTCATACTGACGGGGGCGATGAACGGCTTTTCGCTGTGGTGGCTGCCGTATTTGTACATCTGGGCGGTGCTGTGGGCGGCGGCAATGTGCCTGCCGCGCAACATGCCAAAAAAGGCTGCCGTGCCTGCCTATATGGCGGTTGCGGCAATGCACGGCTTTTTGTACGGCACGCTGTATGCGCCGGCGCAGGCGCTTATGTTCGGACTTGACTTTAATCAGACGGTAGGGTGGATAATGGCCGGTCTGCCGTGGGACGCGGTGCACGGCGTCGGCAATCTGCTGGCAGGTACGCTTGCCGTGCCGGTCATACGCGTGCTCAAATTTGCCAAGCGGCAGATAAATATATAGACGGCAGGGAGCATAAAAAGTTGTCGATTTATGAAAAAAATATTGACACATCGGCTTGTTGGCTCTATAATATTCTTGTTAGGTAATAGTTTCGAATAAACAAATGCGTTTATCGATATTCCGTGGGTAAGTGCCCCTAAACGGCGTCGATAAACGCTTTATTTTTGGGGAGTCGGTAAACGAATATAAGAGGTAAGGAGAAGAAAATTATGACCAAGTACATTTTTGTAACAGGCGGCGTTGTTTCAGGTCTGGGCAAGGGCATCACGGCAGCGTCACTGGGGCGCTTGCTCAAGGCGCGCGGGCTAAAGGTTGCGGCTCAAAAACTTGACCCTTATATCAATGTTGACCCCGGCACAATGAGTCCATATCAGCACGGCGAGGTGTTTGTCACCGAGGACGGCGCCGAGACCGACCTTGATTTGGGACATTACGAGCGCTTCATTGATGAGGACTTAAACAAGTTTTCCAACCTCACCACCGGCAAGGTGTACTGGCGTGTGCTTAACAAGGAGCGCCGCGGTGAGTATTTGGGACAGACCGTTCAGGTTATTCCGCACATAACCAGCGAAATTAAAGATTTCATTTACAGCGTGGGCAAGAAAACCAACGCCGATGTGGTCATAACCGAAATCGGCGGTACCACCGGCGACATCGAGAGCCAGCCCTTTTTGGAGGCCATTCGTCAGGTCGGGCTGGAAGTCGGCCATGAAAATTCGCTGTTCATCCATGTCACGCTGGTGCCCTTCCTGCGCGGCTCCGACGAGCACAAAACCAAGCCGACCCAGCACTCAGTCAAGGAGTTGCAGGGTATGGGCATCGCTCCCGACATCATCGTTTTGCGCTGTGACCAGCCGCTTGAGGAGAGCATTTTCAAAAAAATTGCGCTGTTTTGCAATGTTAAGCAGGACTGTGTAATCGAGAATATGACCATTCCGGTGCTGTACGAGGCGCCCATCATGCTCGAGCGCAGTCACTTCTCCGATATCGTTTGCCGCGAACTCGGGATAGACGCTCCCAAACCCGATTTGACCGACTGGAACAAGATGCTTGAACGCATCAAGAACCGCAGCCGCTCGGTGACCATCGGGCTGGTGGGCAAGTATGTTCAGCTTCACGACGCCTACCTTTCGGTGGCCGAGGCGCTCCGCCACGCCGGTTATGAATACGGCTCACGGGTGCAAATTGAGTGGATAGACAGCGAAAGTGTCACCGATGCCAACGCAAAGGAAATTTTGGGTGGCTGCGACGGCATACTGGTTCCAGGCGGTTTCGGCGGCCGCGGAATCGAGGGCAAGATTGCTACGGCGCGTTATGCCCGCGAGAACAATGTGCCCTATCTCGGCATTTGTCTGGGCATGCAAATTGCGGTAATTGAGTTCGCACGCACCGTTTGCGGCCTTGCAGATGCAAATTCCGGTGAATTTGATGAAATTTCTGCAAATAAAGTTATTGACTTTATGCCCGATCAGAATGATAATATAAATAAGGGCGGTACGCTGCGACTGGGTGCATACCCATGTTGTATCACCGCAGGCACCAAGATGGAGGCTTGCTACGGCGAGCGCACCATAAGCGAGCGCCACCGCCACCGCTACGAGTTCAACAATGATTACCGCGAGCGCCTGACCGAGGCCGGCATGGTCATCAGCGGTCTGTCGCCCGACGGCCACATTGTTGAAACTGTCGAGATACCCCAAAATGATTTTTATGTCGGAGTTCAGTTCCACCCCGAGTTCAAGAGCCGCCCCAACAGACCTCATCCTCTGTTCAAGGGCCTTATTGAGGCGGCCATCAGAAAGCACGAGGCGGACAACTGATTTTTCCGGCAAATGCAAAGGAGTAAAAATATGTTAACAGCAATCGTAGGCATCAACTGGGGCGATGAGGGCAAGGGTCGCATGGTCGACCTGCTGTCCGAGCGCTATGACATTGTTTGTCGCTATCAGGGCGGTAATAACGCCGGCCACACAGTGGTAAACGAGCGCGGCAAATTCATTCTCAACCTCTTGCCCTCCGGCATTTTGCGCGACGAGACGGTCAATGTTATGGGTCCGGGCATGGTTATCGACCTGGAGCATCTGTACGGCGAGGTAACCCGTCTGCGCGAGGGCGGCATCAATATCACACCCGACCACCTCAAAATAAGCGACCGCGCCACCATTTGCATGCCCTACCACAAGTTGCTTGACTGCCTTGAGGAGGACAGACTGGCCGACAAGAAATTCGGCTCCACCCGCCGCGGCATCGCACCGGTCTATGCCGACAAGTATATGAAAAAGGCACTGCGCATGGGCGACTTGAAACATCCGGAACTGCTGCTTGAGCGCCTCGAGGGCATCATGGAGTGGAAAAACCTGACCGTTCACGGCGGTTACGGCCACGAGAACATAACCGCCGAGAGCATGGTTGAGTGGCTGACAGAGTTCGGCGCTCCGTTTGTGCCCTACATCTGCGATACCACCGAACTGCTCAGCAAGGCGGCCAAAGAGGGCAAGAACATCATGTTCGAGGCTCAACTGGGCGTTTTGCGCGATATTGACTTCGGCATTTACCCCTATACCTCGTCATCGTCCACCATCGCCGCATATGCACCCATCGGTGCCGGTGTGCCGGGATGCAAGTTGGACGAGAGCATCGGCATCATCAAGGCTTACTCCAGTTGCGTGGGCGAGGGCCCGTTCACCTGCGAGATGTTCGGCAAGGAGGGCGACGACCTGCGTGAGGCAGGCGGCGAGTACGGTGCCGCTACCGGCCGTCCGCGCCGTGTGGGCGGATTTGATGTGGTTGCTTCGCGTTACGGCGTTATGATGCAGGGCGCGACTTGCCTGGCCCTGACCAAGATGGATGTGCTTGACAGTCTGGATAAAATTCCGGTCTGCGTGGCATACACCGTTGACGGCGAGCGCACCGACCGCTTCCCGGTGGGTGACGAACTGAACCGCGCCAAGCCGGTTTACGAGTATTTCGACGGCTGGAAATGCGACATCTCCAATTGCAGAAAGAAAGAGGAACTGCCTCAGGCGGCGCTCGACTACATAGCGTACATTGAGCGCGTGGTCGACTGCCCGATTAAGTATGTTTCGGTCGGCGCTGAGCGCGAGCAGTATATCGAAATGTACTGATAAATAAGTAAAAAATAAACCGCATCCGAACTGTGAGTTCGGGTGCGGTTTACTGCTGTTTTCGGCTTATTCGTATATCGGGTGGCGGTCGCACAACTCGACCACTTCGCGGGTGATTTGCTCGCGGCTGTTCTCATAGTCGGTGGCAACCAGTTTAATCCAGTGGGCGATAGATTTCATATCATCTTCACCGAAACCGCGCGAGGTAACGGCCGGCGTGCCGAGCCGTATTCCGCTGGTGACAAAGGGGCTTTCGGGGTCGTTGGGTATGGCATTCTTGTTGGCGGTGATGTGAACGGTGTCAAGGCGAGACTGCATCTCTTTGCCGGTCACGCCGAAGGAGCGCAGGTCAACCAAGCAGAGATGATTGTCGGTGCCGCCCGATACGATGCGGAAACCCTCCTCCTGCATGGCGGCGGCGAGCGCTTTGGAGTTGGCCAGCAGGCGGCGCTGATAGTCCTTGAACTCGTCGGTGAGTGCCTCGCCCAGCGCAACCGCCTTGGCCGCGATGATGTGCATGAGCGGGCCGCCCTGTGTGCCCGGAAAAACAGCCTTGTCAATCTGCTTGGCAAACTGCTCTTTGCACAGAATGAGACCGCCGCGCGGGCCGCGCAGTGTCTTGTGCGTGGTGGTGGTTACCACATCGGCATAGGGCACGGGGCTCGGGTGGAGGCCGGCGGCCACCAGACCGGCAATGTGCGCCATGTCGACTATGTAATAGGCGCCCACTTGGTCGGCAATCTCGCGTATGCGGGCAAAGTCGATGGTGCGCGAATATGCGCTGGCGCCGGCAATAATCATTTTGGGCTTGCACTCAAGCGCGATGCGGAGCATCTCATCGTAATCGAGCATTTCGGTCTCATCATCAACGCTGTAGGGCACGATGTTGAAATACTTGCCCGAAATATTTACCGGTGAGCCGTGTGAGAGATGACCGCCATGGGCAAGATTGAGGCCCATTACTGTGTCACCCTGCTCAAGCAGGGCAAAAAAGACGGCCAGGTTGGCGCTGGCACCGCTGTGGGGCTGAACATTGGCGTGTTCGGCGCCGAACAGTTGCTTGGCGCGCTCGCGTGCGATGTTTTCGACCACATCGACACATTCACAGCCGCCGTAGTAGCGCTTGCCGGGGTAGCCCTCGGCGTATTTATTGGTCAAAACAGTACCGGCGGCAAGCAGTACCCCCTTGGACACAATGTTCTCAGACGCAATCAGTTCGATGTTGTGCTGCTGACGGTTAAGTTCGTCGTTGCAGGCGGCATAAACCTCGGCGTCATAGTTTTGCAGTTGATCAAAAAAGTTCATTAAAACATCCCCTTGCGATTTTTCGGTGTTTATTATGTTTATAATAATAAGGCATGCCGGTGAGAAATGCAAGCCCCATTATTGCGCGCCGTACAGAGAACAGATGGACGACAGCACCGACCATGCCGCTTCTGACATAGGCGATAACGGATTGTGTATGATGCAGATGTCCGACTGCAAATCCAAACAGTCGATGTGACTGCATGTAATATCGCTGTGCGATTTGGTGGCCGAGTGGGGGACAATGGCCACACCGATTCCTCGGCGCGCCCATTCGACCGCCGTGCGCGCGTCGTCGCAAATGCACACATACGCCGCCGATAGCCTGTGGCGAGCGAATGTGCGCTCAATCACCTCTGCCCAGCGGCGGTAAATGATGAGCGGCTGTTCGGCCAGCTTACTGAGGGTGATGCGCTCACTGCCGTATCCGACGGCAACGATGGTTTCGTCAGTCAGCCGGACGCAGGTGAGATCATCGGCCGAAAACGGGGTGCGCACAACTGCAAATTCGACCAGCCCGCGGCGCACACTTTCGACCAACTGATAGGTGTTGGCCTCAGTCAATTCAAAGGATATATCGGGCATGCTCGGTCTCAGCCGGGCAATCCAATCGGCCAGAAGGGTGCTGCCGACCGAGGACACCACACCCATACGCACGCTGTGCATGCCCGTTACGGCAGAGCGCGCGTCAATGAGCGCCAGCCTTTCCAACTCCAGCATACTGCGCGCGCGCTCGTAAAGCAGACGCCCTGCGTCGGTCATGCGCACTCGGCGTGTGCCGCGAATGAGCAGAGGCACGCCGACCTCCTGCTCAAGCAGTTTGATTTGTGTGCTGAGAGGCGGTTGTGACATATACAGCCGTTTTGCGGCGGCGGTTATACTGCCCTCGTCAACAACGGTGACAAAGTACCTCAGTCGCTTTAATTCCATAGCATCACTTCCATATCAAAATAATATGCAATGTATATAAAACAAATATTTTTCGTATGTTTACTACTATGATATAATATATTGGCAAAAACATCAAGCAAAGCGGTGAAAAAATTTGAAAAAACTGATGAAATACTTGCGCGGCTTTCGGCGCGACTGCGTGATGAGCCCTCTGTTTAAACTGCTCGAGGCCACGCTTGAGTTGTTCGTGCCGCTGGTTATGGCGTCGATCATCGACCGCGGCATCGGTGTGCAGGGCGGCGATAAACCCTATATCTACAAGATGTGCGGACTGCTGGTGGTGCTTGGACTGGTCGGGCTGGTTTGTGCCATTTCGGCGCAGTACTTTGCGGCGCGTGCGGCCGTCGGGTTTTCGGCCCGTATCAAGTCGGAACTGTTCAGGCGCATACAGTCGCTGTCATATCAGGATTTGGACAATCTCGGCACCTCCACACTCATAACCAGACTGACCAGCGACATAAATCAGGTGCAAACGGGAGTCAATTTGGTGCTCCGTCTGGTGCTCCGTTCTCCCTTTGTTGTGTTCGGTGCGATGATAATGGCCTTTACCGTCGATACACAGGCGGCGCTCGTATTTGCCGTGGCGATACCGGTGCTCTCGGCGGCGGTTTTCGGCATTATGCTTATTTGTATCCCTTTTTACCGCAAGGTACAGCACCGTCTTGACGCCGTGCTGCTCCGCATCAGGGAAAACTTGAGCGGAGTGCGTGTCCTGCGCGCCTTTTGCAAGCAGCCGGATGAGAAAAAGCGCTTTGAGCGCCAGAACGCCGATTTGACCGCCGCCAACATATTTGTAGGGCGCATATCGGCCATAATGAATCCGCTAACCTATGTTATTGTCAATCTGGCTATAGTCGCGCTGGTGTATATCGGCGGCGTCAGGGTTAACAGCGGCTCGCTCACTCAGGGCGAAGTGGTTGCGCTGTATAACTACATGTCGCAGATACTGGTTGAACTGGTCAAGTTGGCCAATCTCATTATCACCGTGACCAAGTCGTTTGCCTGTGCCGACCGTTTAAGTGCAGTGCTCGATACACAGCCGAGCATGCAGTACGGACAAAGCGGCATTACCGACGGCGATATCGAGTTTCGCGGTGTTTCTCTGCGCTATGACGGCGCCGGCGATGACATCCTCACCGATATCAACTTTACCGCGCCGGCCGGCTCGACCGTCGGAATAATCGGCGGCACCGGCTCGGGCAAAAGCAGTCTGATAAACCTTATACCGCGCTTTTACGACGCCACCGAGGGGCAGGTACTCATCGGCGGCACCGATGTGCGCGACATGAGTCAGTCGGCACTGCGCGAGCACATCGGCGTCGTGCCTCAGCGCGCCGCCCTCTTTGCGGGGACAATACGCGACAATCTGCGCTTGGGGTGCGATGTGAGCGATGAGCAGCTCATGCAGGCGGCTCAGGCGGCTCAGGCCGCCGACATAATCGCGTCCAAGGAGGGCGGGCTGGACGCTGTTATCGAACAGCACGGCCGCAATCTGTCCGGAGGCCAGCGGCAGCGCCTGACCGTTGCCCGCGCCCTCGCGCGTCAGCCGCGCGTGCTCATACTCGATGACAGCGCGTCGGCCCTCGACTACGCGACCGATGCGGCACTTCGCGAGGCTATACGCAATCTGCCGTGGCACCCGACCGTTTTCATTGTTTCACAGCGCGCCTCCAGCGTGCGCGGCGCCGATATGATAGTGGTGCTTGATGACGGTCGCGTTGCCGATATCGGCACCAGTGAGCAACTGCTCGGGCGGTGCGAACTTTACCGCGAAATTTACTACACTCAGTATGAAAGGCAGGCGGATAACGATGTCGAACAGTAAGGGCAAAAAACGGACAGCCGCACTTCGCACCCTACATTATATCAAGTCGTACACGCCGCTCATCGTCGTTTCGCTGCTTTTCGCGGCGGTCAATGTACTGCTGACACTGTATATACCGATAGTTGTCGGTGATGCAATAGATTTGATGATAGGCGCCGGTCGGGTCGATTTTGCCGCGCTCAAGCCGCTTCTGATACGGGTTGTGGCGTGCGCCACCACCGCCGCGCTGGCTCAGTGGCTGATGTCGCTGATAAATAACCGCGTGACCTACTGCGTCGTGCGCGATGTGCGCGGCGCCGCATTTAAAAAGTTGCAGATACTGCCGCTGTCATACATCGACAGCCAAGGAAGCGGCGACATCATCAGCCGAATGGTGGCCGATGTTGACCAGTTTGCCGACGGATTGCTGATGGGCTTTTCGCAGTTTTTCACCGGCATAATGACCATCATCTGCACGCTGGTGTTTATGCTAAAACTCAACTTCGGGATAGCGCTGGTGGTTATATTTATCACGCCGGTTTCGCTGTTTGTGGCCGCGTTTATAGCCAAGCGCACCTATTCAATGTTCAATTTGCAGTCGCGCACGCGCGCCGAGCAGACCTCGCTGATCGACGAGATGATAACCGAGCAGAAGGTGGTGCGCGCCTTTGGATACGAGCAACATTCACAACAACGGTTTGACGATGTCAATGAGCGTCTGCGCCGACACAGTTTGCGAGCGACCTTCTTTTCCTCCATCACCAATCCCAGCACGCGATTTGTAAATGCGCTTGTATATGCCGGCGTCGGGCTGACGGGCGCACTTGCGGCCATTGGCGGCGGCATATCGGTCGGCGGGCTGTCCTGCTTTTTGAACTACGCCGGTCAGTACACCAAGCCGTTTAATGAGATTTCCGGCGTTATAGCCGAACTGCAAAACGCGCTTGCATGCGCCGAGCGCATATTTGATTTAATTGAAACCGAGGGCGAAACCCCCGATGACGGCAAAACCGCTCTGCCGCAGCCACTGCGCGGCGAGGTGCGGTTTGAAGATGTCAGTTTTTCATATTCGCCCGACCGCCCGCTGCTGCAGAACATCAATCTGGATGTACGCGTGGGTCAGCATGTCGCCATTGTCTGCCCGACCGGATGCGGCAAGACCACCCTCATCAACCTGCTGATGCGATTTTTCGATGTTAACGGCGGCCGCATAGTCATTGACGGCGAGGACATACGCGATGTAACACGCCAAAGTCTGCGCAACGGCATCGGCATGGTACTGCAGGAAACATGGCTGCAAAGCGGCACCATACGCGACAACATCACCCTCGGCAAGCCGGACGCCACGCAGGAGGAGGTGGTCGCCGCCGCCAAGGCAGCGCACGCCCACAGTTTTATCAAGCGTCTGCCAAAAGGATACGACACCGTTATCGGTGAGGACGGCGGCAGTCTGTCGCAGGGTCAGCGTCAGTTGTTGTGCATCACGCGGCTGATGCTCTGTAATCCGCCCATGCTCATTCTGGACGAGGCCACCTCATCTATCGACACGCGCACCGAACAGCGCATACAGCGCGCTTTTGCCAATTTGATGGAGGGACGCACGACATTCATCGTCGCCCACCGGCTTTCAACCATCAGAGAGGCCGACATGATACTGGTCATGAAGGACGGCAACATCATCGAACAGGGCACACACGCCGAGTTGCTTGCGGCCGACGGCTTTTACCGTACGCTGTATAACAGCCAGTTTGCAAAATAACGGGCGGTACGCGGCGGCGACGGTTTACCACTGTCGCCGCCGCAGAACCTGAAATAAGTTTAAATTATGCGCCGAAATTTCTTGACATGAACTCACGATTGTGTTATTATATCTTTTGTCCATGAGGAGAGATACCGAAGTGGTTATAACGGAACGGTCTTGAAAACCGTCGTGTCGCAAGGCACCGTGGGTTCGAATCCCACTCTCTCCGCCATCTTACATAATGGCCGTTTTACGGTTAATTATATTCACCAATGGAGAAATACCCAAGTGGTGAAGGGGCTCCCCTGCTAAGGGAGTAGGTCGGGTAACCGGCGCGAGGGTTCAAATCCCTCTTTCTCCGCCAAACGAAAAAGTCGCTTAAGTTCACTTAAGCGACTTTTTCGTTTGTATTATTCATTATTAATTATTCATTCCTTCAATATTCATTAAAGCGACTTTTTCAAATGAATAATGAATATTGAAGTCGCTTGCGCTAATGAATAGTGAATAATTGAATTAAATATTTTTGCTATAACATAAATTAATGGGTGTGCTTAAATGAAAGAAAGCATATTGATAGATAAGTCC
>JAQXHB010000016.1 GCA_029007015.1 Bacillota bacterium
AGTGTGAAATAAAGGTGCAGATGAATATTTCGGACAACGGCAGCATATCAGTTTCACAGGTGGATGTCGGTGTGCCGAAAAGTTGCGCCGACGAGCAGTGGCAGATAAAGGATTTGATTGACAGCAGGTTGGGACTGTATGCCGATGTGTATATCATGGAGGAATAGGCGTGTTAAAACTAAATGAACTGATAAAGTCGGATAAGGCCGGACGATGGATATTCATAATCGGCATTTTGGGTATCGCTCTCATCTTTTTATCTACGGTGTTTGACGGCGGTACCGGCAAAAGCACCTCCGCCGCTAAGGCGCAGACATCTGATGAGTATTCGGAAATACTGGAGAAAAAAATATTCGGCATTGTCAGCAGTATAACCGGTGACAAAAATGTCACGGTGGCCGTTACTCTTGAGTCGGGCAGTGAGTATGTCTACGCCAACAACACAAACAAATCAACCGACTTGGCCGAAACTCAAAATGACTCTCAAACCACCGTCAAGCAAAACGACTCGACTGAGGAGCAGTATATAATAATCGACTCGGGCGACGGCGAAAGCGCGCTGGTGGTGACCGAAAAACTGCCGCGCATCAGAGGGGTGGTAATTGTTGCGTCGGGCGCCGACAATGAGCAGATAAGACAGGCAATCGTAAATTCGGTGACCACCGCGCTCGATATATCAAGCAGAAAAGTGTATGTTACAAATGCAAACTAATCAAAAGGGGAGTATGGCAGTTATGAAAAAGAAATCGGTTGTTTTCGGCAAGCGTCAGATGGTGTTGGCACTACTCGCGGTGGTGCTGGCGGGAGCGGTTTATCTAAACTGGAGGGTGGGCGGCAGTGCCCAAGTCAGCGATGTCTCGTCTCAAGTGTCGCTGGGGGATGCGCAGTTTGTCAATGCTCAGGCAAACAACTCAGCCTATTTCACGGCCGCGCGCACCGAGAGGCAGACCGCCCGCGCCGACTCTATGGCTGAACTGAAAGAAATTGCCGAGAACAAATCGGTGGACGAGGATGCGCGCAAAGAGGCGTCGGAGAAGTCGCTCGCCCTCGCCTCGGCAGCCGATACCGAGGCAAGTATAGAGTCGCTTATCAAGGCAAAAGGTTTTAAGGACTGCATTGCCGTTATCGGCACCGACGGCATCAGTGTAGTGGTCAAATCGGGCGATTTGCTCGACTCGCAGATAATGCAGATTAAGGACATTGTTATGTCCCAAACCGAGTTTGATGAGGCGAGCATAAAAATTATGAATGTTGCCGAATAAAAAAACAGTTGAGAAAATTTGCAATTGTGGTATAATAGAGGTAAAGTATCAATGTACTACATGCAGGAGGTCTGTTTTATGGATAAGAATGTTACAGGAGTAGTCATTTCAGAGGAAGTTATCGCCAAGATTGTCAACACGGCCGTACTCGAGGTTGAGGGCGTTGTCGATGTTGTGCCGCGCCCGGCCGATTTGCGCGGTGTTTTCCGCAACCGCTCGTCTCAGGCTGTTCATGTCAGCATGAACGACAATGACATCAGTGTTGATGTGTTTTTGAAAATCAAGATGGGCGCAAAAATCGTTGCAGTTTGCGATGAGGCTCAGCAGAGAATCAAGGATACCGTTCAGAATATGACCGGCAAGGCCCTCTCAAAGGTCAACATCAATATTGTCGATGTTGAGATTGTTGAGGATGAGAAAAAGTAAAACTGTGGTTTAAGGAAATCCAACCATAAAAACGAAAAAGCCCGGTAAAACACCGAACTTTTTTTGACAGACTGAATCCGTTCTCTGCCGAGGGCGGATTCTTTATTAGACATTATTCTGCTTTAAGTTTATCCCCGTCGCACAACCGTTTGACCAATGCGCGCATTTCTGCCTTTGAGCGCACACTGTGCGTTTGCTCGATAATCGCCATTTTTTCATTATCGGTCAGCGACTCAAATTTATGCATGGCAGCTTCATTTTGGGCAAGGGCCATGCCGAGCCCCATTGGTAAATCAATTGACATCATAAACACCTCACCGATATATTGCGCAAAATAAGTGAAATAATACGGCGCATATCTAATTTTCTGCGCTATAGGTATTTCTGCGCAAATTGAGCGATGAAGTGCTACACTTTGAATAGTTAAAAGGGGGAATATAAATGTCTGACGAGATTATACGCACCGGCCGATATCGTCACTTCAAGGGTAACGAATACGAGGTGATTGGTATAGCCCGACACAGCGAAACGCTTGAACCGATGGTGGTTTACCGCGCGCTGTACGGCGACGGCGGGCTGTGGGTGAGGCCGGCCTCGATGTGGAACGAGACGGTTGAGCGCGACGGCAAAACCTACAAGAGGTTTACCTATATCAGCGAATAATTGGCACCGGAAAGTGGCTGTACGCAATAATTACTTGTGATATTGACTGCCGGATGATATTTGAAACGCGCGGTAGACCTGCTCGAGCAACATAACGCGCGCCAGCATATGAGGAAAGGTCATGCGCGACATGGACAAGCCGCCGATTTTTTTGATATCATCGGACAGCCCCCATGAGCCGCCGATGACAAATACAATATGGCTGACCCCGTTGGCGGCGAGAGTATCGAGCCTTTTCGACAACTGCTCACTGCTCATTTGCTCACCCTCGATGCACAGCGGTATGACGGCGGCGCCGCGCGGTATTTTTTGCATTATCCGACGGCCTTCGTCTGCGATGACAGCCGCTATCTCGGCTTGCCCCGGCTTGTCCGGCGCCTTGCACTCATCTATTTCGATTACTTCGGGCTTGCAAAAGGCGCCGAGCCGCTTGAGATACTCGTCGCAAGCATCGCGCCAGAACTTTTCCTTCAATTTGCCGACGGCGATTACGGTGATTCTCATCATATCACAGCACCTCGATGTTGTTGCCGCAAGGGGAGTTGACACTTAATATGTAGTCGACATGCTCGGCGGCACCGGCCAGCGACAGCGCCTCAACTGCGGCATGGTGCGCCAGTATGGGACGGTTGTTGTCGCGGCTGAGATGGGCCAGCACAAAGCGGGTTGTTCCGCTGTGTATAAGCTCGCAGAGGGTATCAGCACAGCACGAATTTGATAAGTGGCCTTTGTCAGACAGTATTCGTTGCTTTAGGCTATACGGGTATGCACCGTTTTGAAGCATGCGAACATCGTGGTTTGACTCAAGCATTACCAAATCACAGCCGCAAAGGGCTGACCGCACCTCATCGGTAACAACGCCGAGGTCGGTGCATACTGCGACGCGTTTGCCGTTTGGCAGAGTTACGGTATATCCGCTGCTGCCGATGCAGTCGTGCGATGTTGCAAACCGTTCAATGTGCATATCTGCAATGTCGACCGACATATCAAACGGAATGATATCGACCGACTGAGCCGCCTTGTCATCCTGCATGAGCGCCGCCGCTGTCTCTGCAGAAGCAAAGACGGGTATGCGGCGCCGTGATGCAAACACGCGCAGACCTTTGATGTGGTCAATATGTTCGTGGGTGATGAATACCGCCGCAACGCGGTCGGCACCGCCGCAGTTATCGAGCGCGGCGGTCAGTGCCTTGGCCGAAACGCCGGCGTCAATCAATATTCCGCCGCCGTCACCGCCAATGAAGGTTGCATTGCCCGAACTGCCGCTGAAAAGGGGGGCAAAAACTGACATTGTGAATAACACTCCCAAAATGAAGGCTGCCCGTAAAAATGGGGCAGCCTTTTGTAATTATTGCGCCTTGCTGACCGAGGTATCGGTCGGTGCGACGGTAACGCGCCGAATATCAGCGCCGATGGCCGTCAACTTTTCAATCAAATTCTCGTATCCGCGCTCAATGTGCTGAATTTCGGATATTTCGGTGGTACCTGAGGCCATCAGCCCGGCGATAACCATAGCCGCGCCAGCGCGCAGGTCAGTCGCCTGAACAGGAGCACCCTTGAGTCGGTCGACGCCCTCGATAACGGCCACCTTGCCGTCAACCTGAATTTGTGCACCCATCAGTGTCAATTGGTCAACATAGCGGAATCGGGCATCCCATACGCCCTCGGTCACCATGCTGGTGCCGTCGGCCGCCGCAAGCAGTGTGGTGAACTGCGGCTGCATATCGGTGGGGAAGCCGGGGTGCGGCATAGTTTTGACATTGCATCGCGTAAGATGGCCGTTGCTGATAACTCTCACCGCATCACCGAGGTCCTCAACAGTGACGCCGGCCTCGATAAGTTTGGCTGTAATTGACTCAAGGTGCTTCGGAATGACGCCGTCGATGATAACATCGCCGCCGGCTCCGGCCACAGCGGCCATATATGTGCCGGCTTCAATTTGGTCGGGAATGATGCTGTAAGTAGTACCGCCCAGACTGCTGACGCCTCTGATTTTGATAACATCAGTGCCGGCGCCGCGTATGTCGGCACCCATTGAATTGAGAAAGTTTGCCAAATCAACAATGTGAGGCTCGCGTGCGGCGTTTTCAATGACAGTTAGTCCCTTGGCCTTGACTGCCGCGAGCATTATGTTAATGGTTGCGCCGACCGATACAACATCAAGGTAAATATGACTGCCGATGAGACGGTCTGCCGAGAGATTGACCATGCCGGTTTCGATGGTGGCTCGCGCACCGAGTGCCTCAAAGCCCTTGATGTGCTGGTCGATGGGACGCACACCGAAGTCACATCCGCCGGGAGGAGCGACCTTTGCCTTGTTGAAGCGGCCGAGCATGGCTCCCATTAGGTAGCTGCTGGCTCGAATACGCCTGGTCATCTCGAGAGGGACAACATGCGATGCAATGTGCGAGCAGTTAATTTCGATGATTGAATCGGTTATCATTTTGATGTCGGCGCCCAGTTCGTATAAAATGCGTATAAGTTCGCTGACATCGCTGATGTTGGGTATATTTTCAATGCGACAGACCCCGTCGGACAGGATGGCCGCGGGAATGATGGCAACAGCGGCATTTTTAGCGCCGCTGATGTGTACCTTACCGCTGAGTTGGTGTCCGCCGTTTATTATAAACTTGTCCAATTATCAAACACCCCTAAAATATATTGGGCCACACGACCCATGCCGAACAATAATATTTTTTTGACCGTTTGAACAGAGATAATATGATTTTTAACACACACTGTTATTATAACACGGCTGCTGATAAATTGAAAGACCAAAATTTAATTATTTGTAAATGCGGATAAATTATAATAATTTTTATTTTTTGTTAAATGAATCTTTCAGCGCAACTGTACGGTTGAAAACGGGGTGATCAGGTGTCGAATCGGGGTCGACGCAGAAGTAGCCTGTCCGCATGAATTGGTAGGTGGTACCTGCCTCGGCAGTGGCCAAATCCTTCTCAATCTTGCACCCATTGATAATTTTGAGCGAATCGGGGTTTAGGTTTTCGCTGAAGTCACCGACACCTTCCTCATCGGACGGATTCTCAACAAGAAACAGGCGGTCGTACAGCCGAACTTCGGCGTCACAGCAGTTGTCGCTCGACACCCAGTGAATGGTGCCCTTGACCTTGCGGCCGTCAGGCGCATTGCCGCCCGCAGTTTCGGGGTCGTAAACGCAGTGCACACGGATAACATTGCCGTCGGCATCCTTTTCGCACGAAACATATTTGACAAAATATGCGCCCTTTAAACGCACCTCGCGTTCAGGACAGAGACGAAAATATCCCTTCGGCGGTTGTTCGCAGAAGTCGTCGCGCTCAATAAAAATATGCTTTGAGAAATAGGTTTTGCGACTGCCGAGTTCGGGCTTGTTGGGGTTGATTTCAACTTCAATCTCCTCAACGGCGCCGTCGGGGAAGTTGTCGATTACCAGTTCGATTGGGTTCATGACCGCCATTGCGCGGTTGGCATTTTGGTTGAGATTGTCACGCACACACGATTCAAGCAGAGCGTAGTCGATTACGCTGTTGGCCTTGGATACGCCGATTTTGTCACAAAAATCCCTGATGGCCTCGGCGGGATAACCGCGGCGGCGCATACCGCAGAGTGTGGCCATGCGCGGGTCATCCCATCCGCTGACCAGACCGTCGCGCACCAGTTTGAGACACTTGCGCTTGCTGGTCAGTGTGTAGTTG
>JAQXHB010000017.1 GCA_029007015.1 Bacillota bacterium
AGACTCTAAAGTTATGTGGTATAATCTAACCGATAAATAATACCTTGGCGAGGTACTGAAAATGAAATCAATGTGTGGTGCTGATTGCAACAACTGCGGGTTTGGTAATAATAATAACTGCAAAGGGTGTATCTCATCTTCGGGGTGTCCCTTTGGAAAGCAATGCTTTATTTACAGGTACATAACCACAGGCGGTGAAGAAAACTACAAGTTGTTCAAAAACCGGTTGATTGATGAATTTAATTCGCTTAACATTGCCGGTATGCCTGCTATTGATGAATTATATGCCATGAATGGGAGTTATGTAAACTTGGCTTATCCCCTGCCAAACGGCAGTAATATGAAACTGCTCGATGATAAAGGCATTTATCTGTGCAATCAAGTGGAATGTGAATTAAACGACGGTCAATCGAACAGATGCTTTGGTTTGGTTGCGGATATGAATTTCTTGCTTGTAAGTGAGTATGGCGCCAACGGCGCTGAGCCGGAAATTGTTATTTTTAAAAAGAGATAGATTTATAAATTAAAAATATGACAGTCGGCCTTGACGCGGGCACAAAAGTGTGTTATATTAACTGTAAAATCTGACATGAAGATTCCCGCACGGCGTTTGCGGGATTCCGGGTGAAAGATGCACAGATGAAAAGTTTATTTCGAATATATCTGACTGCATCGTATCACCGGTGCGGTTTTTTGTTTTTATTTAAAAGGAGAATGAGAAAAAATGGATACAAGGGTGGCTGTAATGGGCATTATCGTGGAGAATCTGGCCTCGGTCGAGGCGCTCAACTCGATTTTGCACGAATACGGAAAGTATATTATCGGGCGAATGGGTTTGCCCTACCGCGAGAAAAATATAAACATCGTCTCCATCGCTATTGACGCGCCGCAGGACACCATTGCGGCACTCTCAGGCAAAGTCGGCGCCCTCGACGGCGTGGGCGTTAAAACCGCCTACTCAAATGTCATTACCCATGCAGAATAATCTGTACCGCCTGATTGACCGGCTCTGCGATGAGCACAGCCTGTCGGCCGCTGAATACGAGCAGTTGCTCGACCGACTCACGCCGCCGCTTGCCGAATATGCGGCGCAGAAGGCCGTCGCTGTGCGCAAGGCTGTTTACGGCACCGATGTATATGTGCGCGGGCTGATTGAAATCAGCAATATTGGCAAAAACGACTGCCTCTATTGCGGTATTCGTCGCAGTAACAGGGGCTGTTCGAGATACCGGCTGAGCGAGCAGGAAATTCTGTCTTGCTGTGATGAGGGTTACGCGCTCGGGTTTCGCACCTTTGTTTTGCAGGGCGGCGAGGACATCTTTTTCACCGACGAGGTGCTGTGCGGCCTCATCGGCAAAATCAAGAGCAAATACCCCGACTGCGCGGTGACGCTGTCCTTGGGCGAGCGGAGCAGAGAGAGTTATCAGGCGCTTTTCGACGCCGGAGCCGACCGCTATCTGCTCAGGCATGAAACGGCCGACCCCGATTTGTATAAAAAACTTCACCCCGAGGCTATGTCCTTTGACAACCGTATGCAGTGCCTGAAAAATTTAAAGGAAATCGGCTATCAAACCGGATGCGGCTTTATGGTGGGCGCCCCCCATCAGACCAACCGCTCGCTGGCGGCTGACTTAAAATTTGTCGAGCAGTTTCGCCCTGCCATGTGCGGCATAGGGCCGTTCATTCCGCACGCGGCGACACCTTTTGCACAGTACCACGCGGGAACGCTCGAGATGACGCTGTTTTTGCTGTCGCTTTTACGGCTGATGGACCCCGGCCTTTTGCTGCCGGCCACCACGGCGCTCGGCACAATCGACCCAAACGGACGGGAACAGGGCATTTTGGCCGGAGCCAATGTCGTTATGCCCAATCTGTCGCCCGTTACGGTGCGAAAAAAATACGAGTTATACAACAACAAAATCTGTACCGGCGAGGAGTCGGCACAGTGCAAGAGTTGTTTGAGCAGACGAATGGAATCGGTGGGCTATAAAATAGTCACCGACCGCGGAGACAGAAAGCCCTTTATAATAAAAAATAAAATAAACGGAAGTAATGATAATGCCACAGTATAATCCCAAATCACTCAACGCGGAAGAATTTATAAACGACCGAGAAATCCTTGATACCATACGCTACGCCGAGGAGAACAAGCACAATGTCGCCCTGATTGACAGCCTGCTTGAAAAGGCAAGACCGGTCAAAACTGCAACCGGCGTGCACTGTGCCGGACTTACCCACCGCGAGGCATCGGTACTGCTTGCCTGCGACATTCCCGAAAAGGTGGAGGAAATGTACCGTCTGGCCGAAGAAATCAAACTGGCCTTTTACGGCAACCGCATCGTTATGTTCGCGCCGCTCTACCTCTCCAATTACTGCGTAAATGGCTGTGTTTACTGCCCCTATCACTTTAAGAACAAGCATATTACACGCAAGAAACTGACTCAGGACGAGGTGCGCGACGAGGTCATCGCCCTGCAGGATATGGGCCACAAGCGCCTTGCGATTGAGGCGGGTGAGGACCCGGTCAATAACCCTATTGAGTACATTCTTGAATGTATCAAAACCATTTACAGTATTCAGCACAAAAATGGCGCCATTCGACGCGTCAATGTCAATATCGCCGCCACCACGGTGGAAAACTACCGCAAACTGAAAGAGGCAGGGATAGGCACATACATTTTGTTCCAGGAAACGTATCATAAAGAGAGTTATCTGGAACTGCACCCCACCGGCCCGAAGCACGACTACAATTACCACACCGAGGCCATGGACCGCGCCATGGAAGGCGGAATCGACGACGTGGGACTGGGCGTTCTGTTCGGACTGGAAATGTACAAGTACGAATTTGCCGGGCTGCTGATG
>JAQXHB010000018.1 GCA_029007015.1 Bacillota bacterium
TGGCCCGAAATGGTCGACAACGTCATTCCCTTCATCGGCGGCGAGGAGGAAAAGAGCGAGCAGGAGCCCCTCAAGATTTGGGGTAAAATCGAGGGTGACCGCATTGTAAACGCCACCTCGCCCAAGTTCACCGCTCAGTGCATACGCGTGCCCGTCAGCGACGGTCACATGGGCGCCGTCTTTGTCGAGTTTGAGAACAAGCCGTCCAAGGAGCAGATTTTGAACACTTGGGCGTCCTATTCCGGCCGCGCTCAGGAACTTAACCTGCCGAGCGCACCCAAGCAGTTTTTGAACTATTTTACCGAAGACAATATGCCCCAGACCAAACTTTGCCGTGATTTGGAACACGGCATGGCCATTTCAATCGGCCGCCTGCGTGAGGACACGCAGTATGATTACAAGTTCGTTTGTCTGTCACACAATACGCTGCGCGGCGCGGCCGGCGGCGCTGTGCTGATGGCCGAACTGCTGTGCGCCGAGGGCTACATGGACTAACGCCCGAGGACAGACATATTTTTTGAGTGGGAGGTCAATGTCATGAAAAGGACTGTATTCAAGGGCGCAGGAGTTGCGCTGGTAACCCCCATGAAAAGTGACGGTTCAGTAAATTTTGAGAAGTTGGATCAACTGGTCGATATGCAGCTCGACGGCGGCACCGACGCCATCATCGCGGTGGGCACCACCGGTGAGGCGCCTACCTTGAGCCGCGAACTTCACATCAAGGTGGTCGAAGCCGTTGTCAAGCGTGTCAGCGGCCGCGTGCCGGTCATTGCCGGAAGCGGCTCCAACGACACCGCCTTTGCGATGGAAACTTCGCGCCAAGCCGAGGCGGTCGGCGCCGACGCTCTGCTGATGGTCACTCCTTACTACAACAAGACCTCGCAGAGCGGCCTTATCAGGCACTTCACCACCATTGCCGACTCGGTCAATTTGCCGATAATCCTGTATAATGTTCCGTCGCGCACCGGTACCTGTTTCAAGCCTGAAACATACGCTGTGCTGGCCGACCATGAGAACATCTGTGGCATCAAAGAGGCCAGCGGCGATTTGTCGCTGGCGGCCAAGACATTTGCTCTGTGCGGTGATAAAGTCGATATTTATTCGGGCAACGATGACCAGATTGTGCCATTTCTGTCGCTCGGCGGCAGCGGTGTCATTTCGGTGCTGTCCAATGTGGCTCCGCGAGCCGTCCACGACATCTGCGCTAAGTTTTGGGACGGCGACATCGCCGCCAGCCGCAAACTGCAACTGGACTACATCGCGCTTATCAGCGCTCTGTTTTCAGATGTCAACCCCATTCCGGTCAAAGAGGCAATGAATCTGATGGGACTCGATGTCGGCCCGTGCCGCCTGCCGCTGGTTGAAATGAGCGACAGCGGGCGCGAGAATTTGCGCCGGCAACTGATGGCCGTGGGGCTTATTTAACACAAAATATCAGGATGTGAAGCAATAAAATGACACGAATAATTCTCAGCGGATGTAACGGCAAAATGGGTCGCTTTGTTACCGCCTGCGTTGACGGACGCGACGACTGCACCATCGTGGCAGGCGTCGACCTGAATGCGGTCATGCTGGCCGATTACCCAGTTTATACCGATTTCGCGGATATCACGCAAGAGGCCGATGTAATCATTGATTTTTCTCGCCCGACGGCGTTAAACGGCATACTCAGTTTTGCCGCCGACCGCCATGTCGCGTGCGTGCTGGCGTCAACCGGCTATGACGCGCGCCAGATTGATCGTATACGCGATGCGGCGCAGTCAACCCCGATTTTCTTCTCGTTCAACATGTCGCTGGGCATCAACCTGCTCACCGAGTTGGCCAAGAAGGCTACCGCCGTGCTGGGCGACAGTTTCGACATTGAGATTGTCGAAGCCCACCACAACCAAAAGGTGGATGCGCCGAGCGGTACCGCCGTCATGCTGGCCGATGCCATTCAAAGCGCTCTGCCGGAGCCGTATGAACGGGTGTATGACCGCCACAGCGTCCATGAGCCGCGCGGGAAGGCCGAGATTGGTATTCATTCGGTGCGCGGCGGCACAATCGTCGGAGAGCACGAAATAATCTTTGCCGGCCGCGACGAGGTGGTGCGTCTGAGCCACAGCGCCTATTCAAAGGAAGTATTTGCTGTAGGTGCTGTCAAGGCCGCTGTATTTGTGTCTGACAAGCAAGCCGGTCTGTACTCAATGGCAGATATGCTCAAATAAAAACACAAATCGGTCGGGGTGAATCTCCTGGCCGATTTTTACATCAAATTTTTATCTATAAAAACAGCCGCCCAAGATGTGTCGGGCGGCTGTGCATTTTTATGCCAGTTGGTTGGTTATAAACATGCTGATTTTAATTTTCTCACCGAAGTGCTTGGCGATAACGAAGCGGTTGGCAACAGTGACAGCAATCATAATCCACGGAGTAGGTGTCAGCCAGCACTCGGCGCCGTATGCCAACGGGGTGACAATAACGATAGCAGAAACGGCCAATGTGAACAGCGTGATGATATTGGCCAACGAGATAGTCGTATATGAGCCGCGACTGATGTGCACAAGGAGCAGTGCAAACAGCACAAAATAGGCCAAACCGAAAGCGCTGAACAGTATGGCATCGCCCTGCGGAAGCATATTCTTGTAATTGAACAGAGTTTGGTACGCAACCGAATACTTAACCGGGCCCATTCGGTCGAGCGCGAGCCAAAGGAGGAACTTATCGCTGTTGTTGTAGTGCCAGACCGAGTTGGCATAGAACATGCCGACAGCGGCCAGTACAAAGCAGAGAACGAAGGTTGCCTTGCTGCCCTTGCGGTCGGCGGGACAATCCCTATGATTTTTCTTATACAGCAGAAGCGAGAGTACCAGGAACAGCACCGCCAGCGCTCCCATTACGCCGATAACGATAAATCCCGTTGTGTTTATCGGAAAATAACTGCCCCACGCCATAAAACTGATGTTAAGCAACTCGCTTAATGCGGACAGTCCTCCGCGGAACATGGTGCATACAAATGCGTAGGAAAACGAAAGCATGAGTGCAAGGTCAAACAAGCGCTTGCTTAATTTGTCAGTAAAAACGCCCAGCAAGGCCAGCACCAAAGCCGCCACGCCACCGAGAACAATAACGCCATATTTTATGTATTCAAACATTACAGCAATCACTCCTGCATTATTTACTTAAATAGTACCACAATCACAGGATAATGTCAATAATTGAGAGGTGATTGAATAATAGTTTGGAAATTTGAACAAGTTTTGGCAGTATATTTTTTACATATCTAATAATACCGTTTACGATTTGTTCACATTTGCATCTTCTGTCTTATCAGCGCAAGTATCTTTTTTTCTCTGCGCGAAACCTGTACCTGCGTCATACCGAGTGCGTCAGCCGTCTGATTTTGAGTGCGCGTGCAGAAATATCTCAACTCAATTATGCGGCGGTCACATTCATCAAGATCGCTCACCGCCTCATTCAGCGCAATGTTTTCGCACAGTTGGTCGTTGCCGTCGTCGCAGGGAATGTCCATGACATCAAAGCCGTCGTCATCGCTGTGGGTAAGTGACACAGTCGGTTGGGTGGCGCACAGCGCCTCGACCACATCGGCGCTGTCGGCGCCAAGCCGCTCAGACAGTTCGCTGAGCGTCGGCTCCCGCCCCAACTCGGCCGCAAGACTGTCGGTCAGACGCCGCGCGCGCATGGCCAATTCCTTGATTGAGCGGCCGACCTTGAGCGCACCTCCGTCCCGAAATATACGCCGTATCTCGCCCAAAATTGACGGCACCGCATAGGTCGAGAAACAGACGCCGCGCGCTTCATCAAAGCGGTCAACCGCCTTTATCAGCCCGACACAGCCGGCCTTAAACAGATCGTATTAATCGACCCCTCTGCCGGTAAATCGGTGACAGCAGGTATGCACCAGCCCCATATTCTCGGTTATGCGGCGCTCGCGCTCATCCATTTGCACCGGCTCTGAATGACAGCCGCTTGGTCAGCGTTACCGTAGTACCCTTGCCGATATGCGAGCGCACCTGCACCTTGTCGGTAAAGGACTGCATGACGGCAAAGCCGAGGCCGGCGCGCTCACCGCCCGCCGTGGTAAAGAGCGGCTCCATGGCCTTGCTTATGTCAGGTATGCCGCAGCCGGTGTCGCGGATTTTGATGCGCACGGTGCGGTCGCTGAAAATGGCCACCGATATGTATATCTTGTCTATCCGCTCGCTGTATGCGTGCACAATGCAGTTGGTCACCGCCTCTGACACGGCCGTTTTGATGTCGCTGATTTCCTCTACCGTCGGGTCAAGTTGCGCGATAAACGCTGCCACCGCGACGCGTGCAAACGATTCGTTAGACGAGCAGGACATCAGAGTCATCTTAAATTCATTTACCGCCTTCATATTTACATCCTCCCTTATCTATGACGGCCAGCCGGTCAAGCCCGCTCAGCCGCATCACCTTGTATATCTGGGGCGAAGTGTTGCACACATGCAGTTCTGCACCGACGGCCGACGCAGCCTTGTACCTGCCCATTACCAACCCGATGCCGGACGAATCCATGAATGTCAAATCCCTGAAATCGAGTATAACCATAGTCGGACGATGCTCACCGATTTGTTCATCTATCTGCTGCCTAACACTGCACGCGGCGTGGTGGTCAAGTTCGCCCGACAGTCTCGCTGTCAGCACCTCACCGGTCAAATCAATCGTTACTGGCATTATCTTTTCCCTCCAAACAAAAAAATCCCTTATCCTACCGATATAGGATAAGGGATTGTCCGTATTATTGCACGAAAAACACGCCGTCGATAATAAATTTTATTTGTAGATACCGCACGCTTTGCGTCGGATGGATGCCGCCAGATAGAGAGAGCCGCAAATAACAATCGGCCTGCCCTCTGCCTGCTCGCGCGCCAGACGCAGCGCCTCACTCTGCGAGCGTGCGACTGTAACGCGGCCGCACATCGGCCTGACGGTGCGCGCCAGTTCCGCCGCCGTCATGGTGCGCGGATTGGGCACAGTGACTGTAATGACGCTGTCGCACAGCGGCATCAGTTTGGCCATGGCCGCCGAGCAGTCTTTGTCTGCCAGCATGCCTATTACAGCAGTCACCTTGCGTCCGCCGAGCAGTCGGCCAAGCGTGTCGGCCAGCGCGCCCACACCGTCGGGGTTGTGTGACCCGTCGAGTATGACCGTCGGGTCGCGGTGAAGCACCTCCAGCCGCGCCGGCATAAATGTGTCGGCAATGCCGCTGACAATAGCCCGTTCACTGACGCCGACGGCGCGCGCCGCCTCGATGGCGGTGACGGCATTATACACCTGATGGCGGCCGATAAGCGGCAGGCGGACATGCAAACCGCCGTAATCAAACCGACTGCCGTCGGCCGACAGTTCGCAGGCGGTCAGAGACTGCACATCGGGCACGGTAAGTTTGCTGCCGCAAAGGCGGCACCGCTCGCGTACAGCGGCCATAACGCCGTCATACTGCTGCGGATAGCAGACGGTCACGCCGCCCTTTATGATGCCGCATTTTTCATAGGCAATTTGCTCAACCGTATCGCCCAAAACGGCGCTGTGGTCGATGTCGATGTGGGTGATGACCGACACTTCGGGACAGTCGATGATATTGGTTGCATCAAACCGGCCGCCCATCCCGACCTCCAGTACGACATACTCGCATCCACACTCGGCGTAACAGCACAGCGCGGCCGCCGTTATAAGCTCAAATTCGGTCACAATGACGCCCTCTTGCTCCAGCCGCTCGCACAGGGGGCGCAGGCGCGTGATTACATCGGCAAACATTTTGTGTCCGATGTTGTGCCCGTTAATTTGTATTCGCTCGCAGAAATCGGTCACATACGGCGAAATATACAGCCCGACCGAGCGGCCGAAGGCGCGCAGCATATTATAAATCATCGTGGCAGTCGAACCTTTGCCGTTGGTTCCGGCAACATGGATAAAGCGCATACCGCTTTTCTGCGGGCATCCGCACAAATCGGTTATGCGCTTTATGCTGTCCAGTCCGGGGCGTGAACCAAAGCGCAGGCGTGAGTGAACATAGCCTAATGCTTCGGTGTAGTTCATTTGAGTGCACTGAGCCTTTCTTCTATCATCGCCAGACGCTCCTCGCTCTTGGCCAGTTGCTCGCGCTGAGCGTCGACCACGGCGGCCGGTGCCTTGCTGACGAAGCCCTCGTTACTGAGTTTCGACTTGAAAAATTCTATATCCTTGAGGACGCCGTCGCGCTCCTTGTTAAGACGCGCGCGCTCGGCCTCAAAGTCGATGAGTTCGCCCATCGGTATATAAATTTTGGCGTCGTCGGTGATGATTGTGACCGCGTTCTCGATTTCAAACGAGTTGCCAACCTCTGTCGACGAGGCGTATGCCAATCGCTCAAAGAATACCGCGCCGCGTTTGAATGTGTCGGCATATGCGGTGGCGATGTGAACATTTGCCTTCTTTGACGGCGGTACATTCATCTCGGAGCGGCGCACGCGAATGGCGCGTATGGCGTTCATAACCCGCTCAAACTCGCGCTCATCGTCGGCATAAACGAGGCTGCCGTCAAACTCCGGCCAGCTGCTGACCATTATGCTCTCGCCGTCATGCGGCAGAGTCTGCCAAATCTCCTCGGTGATAAACGGCATAAAGGGATGGAGCAGTTTGAGTATGCCGGTCATGACATAAACCAGTACGGCACGGGCTGTTGAGGCGCCCTCGCCGCCGGCGTTCAGGCGCACCTTGCACAGTTCAATATACCAGTCGCAGAAAATATCCCAAATAAAATCGTACAGTTTCTGAACGGCTACACCAATCTCAAATTTGTCAAGATTGTCGGTGACATCCTTAACAAGTGTATTGAACTTGCTGAGCACCCACTTATCCTCGATTGCAAGGCCGCTGGGCAGATGCGCCGGCGCCTCGTCATCAGGCAAATTCATGAGTATAAAGCGAGCCGCGTTCCACAACTTGTTAGCAAAGTTGCGCGACGCCTCCACTCTCTCGGGTATATATCGCATGTCATTGCCGGGACTGTTGCCGGTAGCCAGTGAAAAGCGCAGTGCGTCTGCGCCGTACTTCTCAATCTCAACCAGAGGGTCAACGCCGTTGCCGAGCGACTTGGACATCTTGCGTCCCTGAGCGTCGCGGACGATGCCGTGAATGAGCACTGTGTCAAAGGGCGTCTCACCGGTATACTCGATGCCCGAGAATATCATGCGGGCAACCCAGAAAAAGATGATATCGTAGCCGGTTACCAGCGTGTTGGTGGGATAGAAATATTTGAGTTCCTCGGTATTGTCCGGCCAACCCAGCGTTGAGAAGGGCCACAGCGCCGACGAGAACCATGTATCCAGCGTGTCCTCGTCGCGTCTGAGGTTACTACCGCCGCATTTGGTGCAGCAGTGAGGCTCCTCGCGGGCGACAATTACCTCGCCGCAGTCATCGCAGTACCACGCGGGTATGCGATGACCCCACCACAACTGGCGCGAAATGCACCAGTCGCGTATATTTTCCATCCAGTTGTAATAAATCTTGTCAAATCTCTCGGGAATGAATTTGGTCTTTCCCTCGCGCACCGCCTTGACAGCAGGCTCCGCAAGCGGCTGCATCTTGACAAACCACTGCTTGGATATGCGCGGCTCAACCACCGACGAGCAGCGGTAGCACTGACCGACATTGTGCTTCATCGGCTCTATCTTGACCAGATAGCCACCGGCATCGAGGTCAGCGACAATAGCCTTGCGCGCTTCGTAGCGGTCCATTCCGGCATACTTGCCCCATTCGTCGGTTATATGTGCATCGGGAGTAAACACATTGATAATCGGCAGATTGTGCCGCTGTCCCACTGCAAAGTCGTTGGGGTCGTGAGCCGGAGTAATCTTAACCACACCGGTACCGAATTCGCGCTCGACATAGGTGTCGGCAATGATGGGAATTTCCTTGTTTACCAGCGGCAGAATAACCGTCTTGCCTACCAAATCCTTGTAGCGTTCATCATCCGGGTGAACGGCAACGGCAGTATCTCCGAGCATGGTTTCGGGACGGGTGGTGGCCACCTCAATGTAGCCGCTGCCGTCGGTAAGCGGGTATCTGAGGTGCCAGAACGAGCCGTCGTGCTCCTCGTACTCAACCTCGGCGTCGGATATGGTAGTCAGGCAGTGGGGGCACCAGTTAACGATGCGCTCACCGCGGTAGATAAGCCCCTTTTCATACAGGCGCACAAAAACCTCGTTAACCGCCTTGTTACAGCCCTCATCGAGGGTGAACCGCTCGCGCTCCCAATCGCAGCTCGAGCCGAGTTTTTTGAGTTGTTCGACAATGCGGCCGCCGTACTTGCGTTTCCATTCCCATGCGCGCTCAAGAAATGCCTCACGACCGAGGTCGTCTTTGGTCAGGCCCTCCTCGGCCATAGCCGCAACAATCTTGGCCTCGGTGGCAATGGAGGCATGGTCGGTACCGGGCAGCCAAAGGGCGGCCCGTCCCTGCATGCGGCGGAAGCGGATAAGGATATCCTGCAGTGTCTCGTCAAGGGCATGGCCCATGTGCAACTGACCGGTAATATTCGGCGGCGGTATAACTATTGTGTACGGCTCCTTTTTGGGGTCAACCTCAGCGTGAAAGTAACCCCCGTCAAGCCAGAATTTGTATATTCTGTCCTCAACCTGCTGTGGCTCATAAACCTTTGCAAGCTGCTTGTCCATTTTGATTCCTCCAATTTGATAACATATCTTATATTTTAGCCCAAGTTATATGTAAATGTCAAATATTTTATAGGACAAG
The DNA here is from genome assembly GCA_029007015.1 of Bacillota bacterium. Taxonomy (GTDB): domain Bacteria; phylum Bacillota; class Clostridia; order Oscillospirales; family Acutalibacteraceae; genus SUG1189. The sequence continues at coordinate 8,761 of JAQXHB010000018.1, forward strand.
TGCATATAATTTGAAAAAAAGCAAAAATTTTGAAAATAAGCCGGTCAAAGTCCGTTTTATGGGACTGCAAACCGACTATAATTAACTTAACAAAGCAAAAAGGAGCGATTGATATGAATTTTCTTTCATCATCAGTAATGGAAATTGTGATTGCGGCGGTGCTGGCCGTCGGTCTCATCTTTGAGCCCTATTTGGCCGATGCAGAGCGGCGCATATTCAGGCGACTGAAAGGCGGTCACCGCAATATAGTGCGCCTCGACCGCGCGGGCAACAGCCGCAAGTCGGCATAAACAACGGCGGCAGTTGCCTGCCGCCGAAATAATCAATCCATTGCCGCAAAAATATCGCCGGCAAGCACAAACTTGTATACGCCGCCGGAATTATTGGCGTTGCTGGCCACGGCATCAATCTGGCGGTATATTTCGGTGCCGTTGCCGCTGTGCGCCAGCCTGACAACATAATACTGTGCGCTGTTCTCATCGGCCTCCAGCGTTTCTATCCAATCGGCAAGCTGCTCAATGGTGTCGATATCGACATAGCCGACGGTGAGGGGCAACTGAGCGCTCTGCTCGTCCTGCTCGCTGACAGATGACACCTCCGATGAAGTGGGAGAACTGCTTGTAACAGCGGCCGTGCTATTTTGCAAATCGCTGCCCACCACATATCCGGCAGCAACCGAGCCGTCGGCCACTTTCATCAGGCCGTCGGCGGTAGTTACGGAGCGGTCACACACCACAGATATGCCACACGCTTTGAGCAATTTGTTGTTGACCATCTGCCACTGGAGATAGATGTCACTGTCCATCGCGGCGGCGTCAACATCGCTCCAGCCGCCGGCGGCGACAAAGTCGTCGCTCTGCGAACAGTTGAGCATGTACCAGTTGGCAATTATGGGTGCAATCTCGTACAGTATGGGACTGAACTCGGTCGACACACGGGTTACCGAGTTGCGGCCGCCCCATAGTCTGGTCACTTCATTCTGCTGGGTGTGTACGCCCTCGGACGCCATGGTTACGGCCAGATAGATGTTGCCCGGCTGTGGGTTCAGTGAGTATGACTGCATACGCATCTGCAACTGTGTGACGCTGATGGAGGCAAATACGGTGCCGTTGGTAAAACTGTTTATATTCAGCGAGGTACAGCCGCTCGATGAAAGGGCCGTCAGCGTCGTGCCGCTTATATCCTCGCCAACCAGCGCAACGGTCGGCTGACGGGCGGCATCGCCCGCGGGGAGGTGCTCGACAAACTGCGTTACACGGCTTACGCTGTCAACACAGCCGGCCTGAGCGGCAAATATGTAATCCAAAAAGGGCGTGTCGCTGTCGCACACGGCTACATAGTTGTGGTTAACGCCGTCCATCAGTTGGCCATACATATAATCGTACGCTTCATCGGCGCTCGCCCAACGGCCGCCGACCCGCTCGGTTGTTTCGGTGTCGAAGCAGTAGGAGTACTTGGAATAGACGGCACTGCTCATCAGCAGTTTGTTCTGCTGTGCGGCCATGGTCGCTGCGACGCAAAACTCGTATCCGCCGTTTTTGTAGACCACCGCGCCCTCGTAGCAGTCAGCAAATGTCTCAAGCAACTGCCCGATATCGGCCGCCTTGAAGTAGACGCCGTACTCGGCCGACATGTAGTCGCGCCAAAACTCGTCCACCTCGCCGCCGCAAAGGTATATCGCCGCACTCTTTGTGCGAGCCACCGCGCCCTGCAGACAGCGCAGAGCCGTTATCTCGTCATCTCTCAGTCTGGAAATATCAACCAAATAGACCGTGTCGGCCTGCTTGGGGCGGTAAAACACCTGTTGCATGGTCATCGTGCCAATTTGCCGAGGCTCGCGCGCGGCCAAAGTCGGCTGAGGCTCGGAGTTTGTCGATGATATATTACTTGATGAGATTATGCCGCTGGAGGCAGTGCCGCCACCGCCGCAGCAACAAAGGCAAAAGACCAGTGCCAGAGGCAGAATAAAACTAACCGTTTTTTTCATCATAATGAAAACCCCTATGCAAAGAAGATAATATTACAGTGTCTAACATTAAAATATTATCACAATTTTTGCTGATTTTCAACCAAAAAAATATTTGATGAAAGAGCAAAAACTGTTGGACACGGCAGTGATATGTGTTATAATAAATAAAAACCGTTGCAGAGGTGTTCATTATGGTATACGAGATTATGACCAAGGGCGTATGCTCACGCTCGATTATTATAGATGTTGAGGGCGGTACCGTCCGTTCAGTGCGCTTCAACGGCGGCTGCAGCGGCAACACGCAGGGTATAGCCCATCTGGTTGAGGGCATGCCGGTTGATGAGGTAATAAGCCGGCTGAAGGGTATTAAGTGCGGCATGAAGGGTACCTCCTGTCCCGACCAACTTGCTCAGGCCTTGCAGAAAATCAAGGAGCAGACCGACTGATTTCAATTTAAGGAGCAGCCTTATGTTTGATGACAGAGATATGAAAATTGCCGGCGACAAGCCGTCGCGCATGATTGGCCGAAACAGCCAGACCGACTCGCTTTCACCTGCTGAGTTGGCCATGCAGCGCGAGTTGCTCGACCGCGCAGGGCTTTTGGGCGCGGCGCTGGCCGGCACAGTTTGCGATATGCAGGAGGAATTTGAACTGGTCGGAGAGGATATGAGCGACGCCATCGTTCAGCGCCGACTGCTCAGGTGCTTTGCCGTGCCCTTTGCACTTGATAAATATGCCGTCAACGCTCTGATTTCGCGCACGGCCCTCAACGCCTTTTACAACACGCTCAAGCGGCTGGATGTTGCGTTTTATGACGACCTGAACAACAACGGCGCCTTTTCATTCTACTTTTTGGCAGGGCGCAGTACGGGCGATGCCGTCAGGCGCATAGGGCAGACTTTCGCCATGCTCTGCTCGCACGACGGCGACCCCGTTTTTCAGGAGTTGGGCGAAACGCTGTTTTGCCGCTATGTTGCTTTGGTGCGGGCACAAATTGATGAGTACCGCCTGCTGCGCGACGAAAATAAATAATAAAGAAAAAACTGTGTCGGACGCATCGCGCCCGGCACAGTTTTTTTGCTATCGGTTAGCAGCAGCAGCCGTTGCCAGCGCCACAGCCCTCGCCGCAGCCATTATTGTTGCAGCATGTCAATATGAGAATGAGGATGATTATCCAGCAGCAGTTGCCGCCAAAGAAACCGTTATTGCACATTATTGATAGCCCCCTTTCCGGTGGTTGAACCACCCTACACCAACATACTATGCCGCCGGTTGATTTGTGGTTACAGCCAAAAATATCATTTTATTTTTTGCACAAGATATATTACGACATAAAAATCGCAGAAAAAATGAGATAATAGTTAAAAACAAGAGATATCGGCCGCACATTTCGATTTTTGACCGAAAAACAAATACAATCTGACCTTTACTGACTTTGACTTTGTTTGACCAATTGGATACAATATAATCGTAATTGGTCAGCGATGGTCAAAAAAGAAAGGTAGGTAACAGCAATGTTAATGAGTGACATCATTGCTCACAAGATACTGGAGATGCTCAACTCCTCCTCCGACGGCATGGCGGAGATAAGCCGCAACACACTTGCCGATTCAATCGGCTGTGTGCCCAGCCAAATCAACTATGTTATTTCGTCGCGATTTACGCCGGAGCACGGATATGTGGTCGAGAGCAAGCGCGGAGGCGGCGGCTACATCCGCATAACGCAGATACGCGACTCCTCCTCCACCACCGTAATGCACATTGTAAACTCAATCGGCGACACCATTGACCGCCGCACCGCAGTCATCATAATCGAAAATCTGCTGGAGCGGCGACTCATTGATGTCAGCGAGGCCAAGTTGATGGCGGCGTCAATGAGCGACAACTGCTACCGAAACATTAAGCCCGATGAGCGCGGTCAGGTTCGCGCCGCTGTGCTCAAACAAATGTTAATGACTTTGGTTTAAAGGAGAGATTATTTATGCTTTGTGAAAAATGTAAAAAGAACGAGGCTACCACTCACATCAAGACAAATATAAACGGAGTTGTTGAGACCCATCATCTGTGCGGTCACTGCGCCGCCGAGCAGGGATATTCAAATAACATGTTCGCCTTTGGCATAGGCGATTTGCTCGGCTCCTTCCTCGGCGGCAGTGCACCGGTATCGCAGTCGGTCAGATGCCCTGTGTGCGGCGCGTCGTTTGACGAGATAGCCGCCTCCGGCAAGGTTGGCTGTGACAAGTGCTACGAGGTGTTTCTTGACCGTTTGGTGCCGTCTCTGGAGCGCATGCACGGCCGCTCAAAGCATGTCGGCAAGCGGCCTCAGACGGCAAATGCACAGCCGACTGTCGCTGAGCGCATCAATTGCCTGCGCGGTCAGTTGAACGACGCTGTCGCGGCACAGGAGTTCGAGCGCGCCGCACAACTGCGCGACCAAATCAAGGAATTGGAGGAACAGGACAATGACTGATAACAAATGGTATCTGTCCACCGGCAACGAGGCCGACACAGTCATCAGCACGCGTATTCGGCTGGCGAGAAATATCGCCGGCATCCCATTCCCGTCGCGCATGAGCGCACAGCAACTCAGCGAGGTCAACCGCCTTGTAAAGAACGCAATTTTTTCCGACCCCTCGGCTAAAGATGAATACACCTATGTTGAAATGGACAGTTTAAACAGTGTGACGGTGGCCGCAATGGTCGAGCGTCACCTCATCAGCCCCGAATTTGCTCGCATGACCGACGGCCACGCACTCATTTTGTCAAAGGATGAGTCGGTCAGCATCATGATATGCGAGGAGGACCACATCAGGATTCAGGTTATGTGCGCCGGTCTCGACCTCAAGGGCGCCTACGAGCGGGCCGACAAGATTGACCAACTGCTCGGCAGTCACATAAACTTTGCCTTCAATGAGCGGCTGGGCTACCTGACCGAGTGCCCCACCAACCTCGGTACCGGACTGCGAGCCTCTCTTATGCTCCATCTGCCGGCGCTGGAGGCGTGCAACGCCATCGACCGTCTGTCGGCAACGGTTGACAAGATCGGGCTGACCATTCGCGGAACATACGGTGAGGGCAGTAAAGCACTTGCCTCGATGTACCAGTTATCCAATCAGGTCACGCTGGGAATAAGCGAGCAGACGGCCATCGACAATCTGGCGGCCATCGCCATGCAGACCATGTCGCAGGAGCGCGCGGCCAGAGAGTCGCTTGACCGCGATACGCTTGACGATGCGGTTTACCGCTCGCTCGGTTTGCTCAAATATGCACGCAGTATGTCGGGCAGCGAGTTTATGGAACTCATCTCAAAGGTGCGCCTCGGCATCGCCACCGGCCTTATCAAAGAGTATTCGCTGGCCACCGTTATGCAACTCATAATAGAGTGCGGCGCGGGTGCTGTTCAGGAGGCGGCAAGGCGAGAAATGGAGCCTATGGAGCGCGACCGCAAGCGCGCCGAGATAATTCGCACGCGTTTGGCAAGTTAATAATGCAAAACAGCCTACGCCGCCTATGGCGCATAACATCAATCGGCGGCAGATAAGGAGTTAGTTATGTTTAAATTCAACGGTTTTACCGATAAGGCCAACGAGGCACTCAATTTAGCTATTCAGTCGGCCGAAAACTTCGGACACACATACATCGGCAGTGAACATCTGCTCATCGGCATCTTACTTTCGGGCGACAACACCGCGTGCAACTTGCTCGAAAGCAAGGGAATCACCGCCGCAAAGGTCGAGCAACTGCTCGAGAGAACTGTCGGCCGCGGCGGGCACACCAACCTATCGACCGAACAGTTTACGCCGCGCGCCAAGCGGATAATCGAGATGTCGGTTATTACTGCGCGGGGCGGCGGAGCAAGTTTCGTCGGCACAGAGCACCTGCTGCTGGCAATGCTCCAAGAGGGTGAGAACTACGCCGTGCGTTTCATTGGCGAACTGGGCGGCAACTGCGGCGATATAATGAGCGAGTTGACCGGCGGCACGGCTAAAAGCGGCCCGGCCGAAAAATCCAAAAAGGGCGAGGGCAGTACGCCTAACCTTGACCAATTCGGCCGCGACCTGACGGCAGAGGCGCGTGCCGGTAAACTTGACCCGGTCATCGGGCGTGACAGCGAGATTAGCCGTACCATTCAAATACTGACCCGCCGCACCAAAAACAACCCCTGCCTCATCGGTGAGCCCGGCGTCGGCAAGACGGCTGTGGTCGAGGGACTGGCCATCAAAATTGCTGAGGACGAGGTGCCCGAACTGCTCAAAGGCAAGCGTGTGGTATCGCTCGATTTGACTGGCATGGTGGCCGGCACAAAGTACCGCGGCGACTTTGAGGAGCGCATCAAAAACGCCCTTGATGAGGTAAAAAAGGCGGGCGATGTGATACTGTTCATCGACGAGATGCACACCATCGTGGGTGCCGGTTCGGCCGAGGGCTCTACCGATGCGGCCAACATGCTCAAGCCCACTCTGGCGCGCGGTGAGTTGCAGGTCATAGGCGCGACTACCCTCAACGAGTACCGCAAATATATCGAAAAGGACGCCGCGCTTGAGCGCAGATTTCAGCCGCTTACGGTTGGCGAGCCGAGCGAGTCGGACACCGTGCTGATACTTCGCGGCCTGCGTGACCGTTACGAGGCGCATCACAAGGTGCGCATCACCGACCAGTCCATCGAGGCGGCCGTCAAACTGTCGGCGCGCTACATCAACGACCGCTATCTGCCCGACAAGGCCATCGACCTCATCGACGAAGCGGCCTCCAAGGTCAAGTTGCACGCCATGACCGCACCGCCTGATTTGAAGGCACTGGAGGACGACATCAAGCGCGTCAATGACGAAAAGACCAACGCAGTGAACAATCAGAACTTTGAACTGGCCGCACAACTGCGTGACAAGCAGAACACCATGCAAAAATCGCTTGATGAGCAGAAAAACCGCTGGAAGGAGCAAAACGAACATTCCTCCGGCGAGGTCACGGCCGAGGACATTGCCGAAATTGTCAGCGAATGGACCGGCGTGCCGGTGGTGCAACTGACCGAGGAGGAAGGTCAGCGCCTATTGCGTCTTGAGGATGAACTGCACCGCCGTGTTATCGGCCAGGATGCCGCCGTCACCCGCATTGCAAAGGCCATCAGGCGCGGACGCATCGGCCTTAAGGACCCGAAGCGACCGACCGGCTCGTTCATTTTCCTCGGGCCGACCGGCGTGGGCAAGACTGAACTCTGCCGGGCGCTGGCCGAGGCCATGTTCGGTGATGAAAATGCCATCATCAAACTGGATATGTCAGAATATATGGAGAAGCACACGGTGTCCAAACTTATCGGCTCGCCTCCCGGATATGTCGGCTACGACGAGGGCGGTCAACTGACTGAACGCGTGCGGCGCCGTCCCTATTCGGTCATACTCTTTGACGAGATTGAAAAAGCCCACCCCGATGTCTTTAATATGTTGCTGCAAATTCTGGAGGACGGCGTTTTGACCGACTCACAGGGGCGGCATGTCAACTTCAAAAACACCGTCATCATCATGACTTCCAATGTCGGAGCGCGTCAGATAACCGAGCGCCGCTCGCTCGGATTTACTCAGGACGGCGGCGAGCAGGAGGACATCAAATCGCTGGTGCTCGAGGAACTGCGGCGCGAGTTTAAGCCCGAGTTTCTCAACCGCGTCGATGACATCATCGTGTTCAACAAGTTGACAAGCGATGACATCGCCCTCATCGCGCGCAAGATGCTCAGCGGCCTTACGGCGCGCATTGCCGATATCGGCCTGACCATTTCGTTTACCGATGCCTCGGTTAACCGCATTGCCGAAATCGGTTTCGACCCGATATACGGCGCGCGTCCGCTCAGGCGCGCCATTCAGGCACACATTGAGGATGTGCTGAGTGAGCAAATTCTGGACGGCACATTCAAAAGCGGCGACAGTGTACTGTGCGATGTGGCCGACGGCAAATTTACCTTTACCAAACAATAAATAAAAAAGGGGAGCACTTCAGGCGAAGTGCTCCCTGTCTGTTTAGACTATGTTATTCATCAAGTATGCCGGCTGTGCGCATGGCGCTCAAAAAACTGTCGATGTCCTGCTTGGCACATTCGGCTGATACATCGTATTCATCGCACATCGACGAAACGAGTTGCTCACGCGTGCGCTCCTCTGCCAGTTGCTCGCACAGAAACGCGCCGGTACCGTTAAGGGTGATAACACCCTTGAAATCGGCCGCGTTGGGGCCGACGCTGACAAGCAGATACTGGTCGACCACCTTGTGCAATTTGAAGTTATCCTTTAATTTCATGGGTATGTCACCTCCGCTGATACAAGTATAATTCTATATTATTCTGACGCGGTTGTCAACCGCTATACTTATGTCAGTGAATTTTTTTTACTGCCATATAAAATGCTTGGCAAAGGGCAGTGCCCAGCACCATAGACACGATTATTTCAATCAGTCCGTTGATTGACAGGATGGATATGATGACCGTTTTGATGGCTGTGCCGGCCAGTATGGTGTTGCGGAAAAAGATGATGTATGAGGTTATGAACAGCAGGGTGTTGAGCACCGGCGCGCTAAACGACGCCACCGCAAAACTGCCGATGCGAAAGCGCTCAAACCTCGACAGCGCACGAAAGATAAGTCCGACGAGCAGTCCCATCAGCATGCGCGGCACAAAGCAGGTGATGACCGTGCCGACCGGACTGGTGTTAAACAGCAGTGCCGCCGACGGGTCGATGAAATAGCCTATTCCGAAGCACTGCAAAAAACTGGTCAGTCCAAATACAAATCCCAGCAGTGTTCCGCACGACGGGCCGAGCACGGCGGCGCCGACGGCCACGGGAATTATCATCAGCGTGATGCTGAAGCCGGCCGGTGAAACAATATATCCGAGCGGCGTAAAATTCATGACCAGCATAAATGCAACAAGTATGGCTGTGACAGTCATACCAACAGTTTTATTCATTTTCATTTTCAGTTCCTCCAATACTGCTCGGGAAAACCCGATGTAGTTTAAAGTTCAATATTTTGTTTTTGTGTTTTTACCTTTTGTTTTTCTCGTAGACGATAAGCAGACCTTCAAGCAGCAAATCATCGTCGATGATGACCTCACGCTCGCAGTTGGCAACCACCCTTTCGGCCAGGCCGCCCGTGGCAACCAGCGTCGCCCTCTGACCCAGTTCGCCCTCAATGCGCGCCGCCATTCCGTCCAGCATGGCCGCCGCACCGATAATGATGCCGGAGCGCATGCAGTCGATGGTGTTGGAGCCGATTACATTTTTCGGCGCTGTCAGGTCAATGTAGGGCAATTGAGCGGTGTGGGCGGCCAGCGCCTCAAGCGAGGTCACGGGGCCGGCGGCAATCGCGCCGCCGATCATTGTGCCGTCGGCGTCAATCACGCTGACGGTGGTGGCTGTGCCCAAATCAAATACTATGCACGGCTTCGGATACTTTGCGGCGGCGGCAACCGCTCCCGCCACAAGGTCGGCACCGAGTTGCGCCGGATTGTCGATGCGTATGTTCAGCCCGGAGCGCACGCCCGGACCGATGACAACCGCCTGAACGCCGAACAATTTGCCGACCGCGCGATTGAACGCCGCGCCGACCGACGGCACAACCGAGCCGATAACGGCGCCGTCAATGTCCTTTGAGGACATAGAATTGAGGTGCAGAATGTCGCGCAGTTCAATGGCGTACTGATCGGCCGTCCTGCGCACATCGGTGGCCAGCCGTGAGGTGAAACACAACTTATTTCCCTCGTAGACACCGAGTGTGATGTTGGTGTTACCGATATCAACGGCAAGAATCATGGGTACTCCTCCTTTTACAGATAGAATCGCAGATACTTGTATCTACCGACCATTTTACACCATTTTGCCCATCAAATCAACCGAGAACATATAAAATTTTTTTCTACATAACGGCCGCGCATCGGTCCATAATAACAAAAAGCACAGAGGTGGCAAAATTGTTAAACAAATCTTACTGGCAAACGGTTGAATTTGAGCGGCAGCCGTCGCTTGTAGGTGACATATCCTGCACTTATGCAATCATCGGCGCCGGCCTTTGCGGGCTGATGTGTGCATTTGAGTTGACCGAGCGCGGCGTCAGCGGCGGCGACATTGTTATCATCGACGCCGACAGAGTGTGCAGCGGCGCTTCGGCCTGTACGACCGCCAAACTGACCGTTCAGCACGGGCTGATATATGACCGGCTGATACGCGAATACGGGCAGAAAAACGCACAGCAGTATATGAATATCAACAGAGCGGCCGTCAGCCGTGTCCGCCGCATCGTTGAGGAGCATCATATCGACTGCGATTTGCAGACATGCCGCTCGCTGGTATATGCGTCCAAGGCCGAGTCGGTCGGCCGCATCGCCGCAGAGGCGGCGGCCGTCGAGCGGCTCGGGCTTCGGGCGCAACTGACCGACGAGACCGAATTGCCCTTTAAAGTGCAATTGGCTGTGGCGCTTGACGGCCAGGCCAAATTTCACCCGCTCAAATTCGCCGGCGCAATATACGATATTTTGATGGAAAGGGGCTGTCGATTTTATGAACAGACCACAGCGACGGCTATTCGCGGCGGTAGCGTCATTACCGCTGAGGGTCAAATTCATTCGCAAAAAATTATTGTATCCTCTCATTATCCGTTTGCTGATATGCGCGGCCTACATTTTGCTAAGTTATACCAGCGTCGTTCATATGTGCTGGCCATTGAAAACGCGGCGGCGATAGAGGACAACTACTACTGCTGTGACGGCGACCCGGTCAGTTTTCGCGGTGCAGGCGACACACTGCTCATCGCAGGCGCCAGCCGAAAGTGCGGCGACCAAAATGATTTCGGCAGTCTGTACAGCCTCATCGAAAAGGTGTGCCAGATATATCCCGAATGTATGGTGGTTGCGCGCTGGGCCAATCAAGATGTTATGTCCTACGCCCATCTGCCGGTCATCGGGCCGATCGGCCATCTTGACAGCAATGTGATGATAGCCACCGCCTTCAACCGCTGGGGCATGACCACCTCGGTTGCCGCCGCAGGCATATTAGCCGACATGCTGACGCTGGGCACGAAAGAGCCGGAAATAGTCTCTCCCGCCCGACACATAAACAGACGCACGGCCGCCGGATTTGTCAGGCAGATGGGCGAGATTGCCACCGAATTTGCCACCGATTTGACATCGCCCAGATGTTCTCACATGGGCTGTCCTCTGCACTTTAACGCCGCTGACGGCACATGGGACTGTCCTTGCCACGGCTCGCGCTTTGACACAGACGGCAATGTTCTGCACGGCCCGGCCAAGAAATGCGCCAAAATAGACAAAGACCCTCCGCTTAGATAAGCGGAGGGCTGTCGGTTATATGCGTCTGTCCAGATGCTCCAGCATTTCGGTCTTGAACGAGTCAAAGCGCCCCTCATCGAGCGCCGCTCGTATCTTTTCCATTAGCGTGTTGTAGAACCACAAGTTGTGCATAACGCTCAGGCGGTGTCCGAGCATTTCGCCGCTCTTTACCAGGTGACGCACATAGGCGCGCGTATGCGAGCGGCAAACGGGGCAGTTACATTCGGGGTCGATAGGGGTAAAATCACGCTCGTACTTTTGATTGTTGATATTTATGACACCGTTCATTGTGAAAAGGTGCCCGTGCCGCGCATTTCGGCTGGGCATGACGCAGTCAAACAAATCAACTCCGCGTGCGACGGCTTCAAGTATATTGGCCGGTGTGCCGACGCCCATCAAATAGCGAATTTTGTTTTGCGGCATAAACGGCTCGACCGACTCAATGATGCGGTACATATCCTCCGCCGGCTCGCCCACCGCCAGCCCGCCTATCGCATAGCCGTCGAGGTCGAGCGACGCAATCTCTTTCATATGTTCGATGCGCAAACGGTCAAAGGTACAGCCCTGGTTGATGCCAAAAAGCAACTGATGCCGATTGACCGTGTCAGGCAATGAATTGAGCCTGTCCATTTCCCGCTTGCAGCGGTTAAGCCAGCGCGTGGTGCGCGCGCACGACTGTTTGGCGTAATCGTACTGCGCGGGATTTTCAACGCACTCATCAAACGCCATTGCAATTGTCGAGCCGAGGTCGGACTGTATGCGCATGCTTTGCTCGGGACTCATAAAAATACGGTGCCCGTCGATGTGTGAGGCAAAGGTCACGCCCTCTTCCTCAATATGGCGCAGTTTGGCCAGCGAAAAAACCTAAAAGCCGCCGCTGTCGGTCAGTATGGGGCCGCTCCAGCCGGTAAACTTATGCAGGCCGCCCGCCTCCCTAACAACGCTGTTGCCGGGGCGCAAATGCAGATGGTAGGTGTTGCACAGCATGACCTGACAGCGCAGGCTCTGCAAATCGTATGCCGACACTGCGCCCTTGATGGCCGCGCATGTGGCCACATTCATGAATGCCGGCGTCTGCACCGTGCCGTGCACCGTCTGAAATTCGCCGCGGCGCGCCGCACCGCTCTGTTTGAGTAATTTATACATATCGGTCCTCCCGGGTGTTAATAAATAAACGCCGCATCTGCGAACAGACGCCCAATCGTCTCTTTTCACTGCTCATACAAATCCCTGTATTCAAGCGCCTATCCATTTGCGACTATTGTTCTGCTCCGTTAGGTTTGCATACATCTACCCATTTTTTGCAGTTTGCAAATTTCTCCATTTCTGGAATGGTCAACTCAATGGCACTGTTTGAACTGCCGCAGGCGGGAAAAACTGTGCTGTACTGCTTGAGCGACACATCCAAATAGACCTCAACCCCGTCGTTGACGGCAAAGGGGCAGACCCCGCCGACCTTGTGCCCGACAAGTTCGGCTACCTCGTCGGCCGTCAGCATTTTGGCTTTGGTGCCGAACTCTGCCTTGTATTTAGAGTTGTTCACCTTAACATCGCCGGCCGCAACTATCATAACCGGTCTGCCGTCCACATTAAATGTCAGACTCTTGGCAATGCGTCCGTCCTCACATCCGAGCGCGGCGGCGGCCAGTTGCACCGTTGCACTGGACACATCAAACTCGCGCACTCTGCTGTCGGCGCCGAATTGAGATAAATACTCTTTAACTCGTTCAATTGACATAAATGACATCCTTCACATTTAAACTAACAGTAATTATAAGTTCTGTGCCTGCGAATTTCAACAAATAAATGAAATTTTCGTTGATTTTTGCCTGTGGATTTGATAATATCATCTGTGCGGAAAGAGGGATGAAGCATGAGAATGAGAAAAAAGAAAAATTTGCAGTCACGCCTGCTGGAATGTTATAACCTGTCTGTGCTGAATGTCGAGGATAAAAACTTCGACAGCCGCGAGGGCAGTGCCGTTATCGACACCAAAGCGCTGTTTGGCAACGACCGCCCCGTTGAGTTGGAAATCGGCTGCGGCAAAGGACAGTTTGTCTGCGAACTGGCGCAGAAGCACCCTGAACGCAATTATCTGGCCGTCGAGCGCAGTGCCAATGTGCTTGTCACGGCGTGCGAGCGGGCGATGGAGAGCGGGCTCGGCAATGTGCATTTTTTGTGCACAAACGCCGAATATCTGCCGCGGTTTATATCAAACGGCAGTATCAGCTGCATATATCTCAATTTTTCCTGCCCCTTCCCGAAAAACAGTTATGCAAACCATCGGCTGACCGCGCCGCGCTTTTTGTCCATCTACCGTGAGTTAATGGCCGACGGTGCCGAGATACATCAAAAAACCGATAATATGCACTTTTTTGAGTATTCTATCGAGCAGTTTACCGCCTGCGGCTTTGCCCTCAAAAATGTTTCGCTCGATTTGCATCGCAGTGATTTTGCCGACAATATCGTCACGGAATATGAGCATAGGTTTGCCTCTCAGGGACTCCCGATTTACCGCCTCGAGGCATATATTAAATAATATTTACGGCCGCCGTGAAATTGTTACGGCGGCCGACTCATATTCTGCTGTAAAATAGGTATATTATCGACAAAGGGCAGGGGAATATCGGCCGAGTTTGTCATCAATTTGACAAAGATGCAAAAAATGTCGTGATTTTGCTTGATTTGAGCGATTTGTTAAGATATAATATTATGGAATAATTTTTAAATCAGATTAAGTTCGGCGGCCAAAGCGCACTCGCGCTCGCCACTGTTTACGGGGAGGTGCAGGTAGTAATGTTGAACTCAAGCGATTTGTTCGTTGTGGTTATGGGTGTTGGCATAGTCTTTTTGGGACTGATACTGCTCATAGCGGTCTGCTCGATAATGAGCGCCGTTGTTCGCTCAGCAACGAAGGGTAAGCAGGCTGAACAGCCGGCAGTTGCCGAAAAGGCATCTGAGGCAGGTGACATGCCCAATCGTCAACAGACCGTTGCGGCAATTTCGGCCGCAATCGCAGAAAATCTGGGCAAAGATGTTTCGGCTATACGAATCTTGTCCATCAAGAAACTGTGAGTATGTTAAATATTTATTGCACGAAAGGTGATTGAAAATGAAAAATTACAAGGTTATTGTTAACGGCACCGCATATGAGGTTGCCATCGAAGAAATCGACGCTTCGGCTGTTCAGGCACAGCCTGCCGCTCCGGCCGCTCCGGCTGCTCCCGCTGTTCCTGCCGCCGCTCCGGCTGCCGGCGCCAACACCATCAGCAGTCCTATGCCCGGCACCATCCTGTCGGTTAATGTCGCTGTCGGTGACACCGTTAAGAAGGGCGATGTTCTGATGGTTCTTGAGGCCATGAAGATGGAAAACGAAATCATGGCTCCGGCTGACGGCAAGGTTGCCTCTCTCGGCGTTACCAAGGGCCAGGCTGTTGAGTCCGGCACTGTTCTTTGTACCCTTGCATAAGTCAGGAGGACATAGAAAATGAAGAGAAAAATCCTTTTCTCTTTGATGACCGTTGTGCTGTGTGCCGCATTCCTGTGCATGAGCTGCGTGTCGGCCTTTGCCGCCACCGCTCAAAGCGTGTTTGAGGTTACCGGCGCCGTCATTGAAGAGAGCGATAACCAACTGTGTGTTACCATCAAGAACACTTCATCCGGTGCACTGAAACTTTATCAGGCCGGCATCGGTAAGCAGAGCAATCTGTTCAATTCCTACACTGCCATTCAGTGTGATGAAAGCCTCGGTCAGGGCGAGGAACTGACCTTCAAGTTCTCGGTCAACCCCGACGCTGAGGTTCCGGAGCAACTGCCGTTTGTCATTTATTATCTTGAGGACGACGGCGTAATCGTTGTCGGTGATACATCGCCCAAGGTGGCTACCGTCAATTTTACTGTTTCATCCGGCACCGCAAGCCCGCTGGACAAGATTATCAATTTTGCCAGCGAGACCGGCGTTGCATACCTGCTCGGCAACTGGAAGGCCATCGTCATGGTGCTCATTTCCTTTGTGCTGATGTACCTTGCCATTGTTAAAAAGTTTGAGCCGCTGCTGCTGCTCCCCATCGCCTTCGGCATGTTGCTGACCAACCTGCTCGGTTCAGGCATATTCAACGAGGCTATATTTGCCAATGGCCATGTCCACTGGGACCTTATCGCCGCCGGCGATTTCGGCCTGATTGACATACTCTACCTCGGCGTTAAATTGGGCGTCTATCCCTGCCTTATCTTTATCGGCGTAGGCGCAATGACCGACTTCGGCCCGCTGATTGCCAACCCCAAGAGTTTGCTCCTCGGTGCCGCCGCTCAGGTGGGCATATTTGCCACCTACATCGGCGCCCGTCTGCTCGGCTTCACCGCTGCACAGGCCGGCTCTATCGGAATTATAGGCGGTGCCGACGGCCCTACCGCCATATTCACCACCTCCATTCTGGCGCCCGAACTGCTCGGGCCGATAGCCGTTGCCGCCTACTCTTACATGGCGCTGGTGCCGGTTATTCAGCCCCCGATTATGAAACTGCTGACCACCAAGAAGGAGCGCACCATACGCATGGATGCCCTGCGTCCGGTTTCCAAGACCGAGAAGATTATATTCCCGATTTGCGTTACCGTGCTTGTGTGGCTGATTGTTCCGTCGGCAGTGCCGCTGGTCGGCTGCCTGATGCTGGGCAACCTCATCAAGGAGTGCGGCGTAACCGAGCGTCTGTCCAAGACGGTGCAGAACGAACTGATGAATATTGTTACCATATTCCTCGGTATCTCGGTCGGTGCTACCGCTACCGCTGACACATTCATTTCATGGAACACCATCAAGATTATCGTAATGGGCGTTGTTGCTTTCGCCTTTGCTACCGCTTGCGGCGTGTTGCTCGCCAAGTTTATGAATCTGTTCCTCAAGAAGAAAATCAACCCGCTTATCGGCTCTGCCGGTGTTTCGGCTGTGCCTATGGCCGCCCGCGTATCGCAGAAGGTGGGCCAGGAGAGTGACCCCGGCAACTTCCTGCTGATGCACGCCATGGGGCCGAATGTGGCCGGCGTTATCGGTTCTGCCATTGCCGCAGGCGTGCTCATCGCCTGCCTCGGCTGATAATGATGGAGGTTTACTATGGCTAATAAGTTGTATATCACAGATACTATACTGCGTGATGCCCACCAGTCTCAGGCCGCCACCCGCATGCGCATTGACGATATGCTTCCGGCTTGTGACAAGTTGGACAAAATCGGCTACTGGTCGCTGGAGTGCTGGGGCGGTGCCACATTTGACTCCTGCATGCGTTTCCTCGATGAGGACCCGTGGGAGAGACTGCGCAAACTGCGCGAGGCAATGCCCAACACCAAACTGCAGATGCTTCTGCGCGGCCAAAACCTGCTCGGTTACAAACACTATGCCGACGATGTGGCCGACGAATTTGTAAAGAAGTCGATTGAAAACGGCATTGATGTTGTTCGCATTTTCGACGCTCTCAACGATACCCGCAACATGGAGCAGGGTATGAAAAGCGTCAAAAAGTACGGCGGTTTCTGCGAGGCGGCTCTCAGTTACACCATCAGCCCCGTTCACAGCGAGGATTACTTTGTCGAGATGGCCATCAAACTGGAAAAGATGGGCGCCGACAGCATTTGCATCAAGGACATGGCCAATCTGCTTCTGCCATACGATGCGTATTCGCTGGTCAAGAAACTTAAGCAGGCGGTCAGTGTGCCCATTCATCTGCACACCCACAACACCACCGGCACCGGCGATATGACCTATTTGATGGCCGCTCAGGCCGGCGTCGACATTGTCGACTGCGCACTGTCGCCGCTCGCAAACGGCACATCCAACCCGGCCACTGAGGCTCTGGTGGCCACACTTAACGGCACCGAGCGCGATACCGGCCTTGATTTGACCAAACTCAGCGAGGTGGCCGCTCACTTCCGCGATGTTGCAAACAAACTGAAGGCCGAGGGTATTCTCGACCCGAAGGTGCTAAATGTTGACACCAAGACCCTCATTTATCAGGTACCCGGCGGCATGCTGTCAAACCTGATATCTCAACTCAAGCAGGCCAATGCTGAGGACAAGTATTACGATGTTTTGGCAGAGGTGCCGCGTGTGCGTGAGGACTTCGGCTTCCCGCCGCTGGTCACACCAACCAGCCAGATTGTAGGCACTCAGGCGGTGCTCAATGTGCTCTCCGGCGAGCGTTACAAGATGGTTACCAAGGAGTCCAAGGGACTTCTGCGCGGCGAGTACGGCCAGGTTCCCGGCAAGGTTAACGAGGAAGTTCGCAAGAAGGCCATCGGTGACGACGAGGTCATCACCTGC
>JAQXHB010000019.1 GCA_029007015.1 Bacillota bacterium
GGTTGATGTCCTCCATCGGCACTACCTGCGCGTATCCGCCGCCGGCCGCGCCCCCCTTAACGCCGAACACCGGGCCCAGTGACGGCTCGCGCAATGCAACCGTTACATCCTTGCCGATGCGGCGCAGTCCGTCTGCCAAGCCGATGGTCGTGGTGGTCTTGCCTTCGCCGGCGGGAGTGGGCGTAATGGCGGTCACCAGTATCAGTTTGCCGTCCTTGCGGTCGGTTTCACTGAGCAGTGACGGATCAATTTTGGCCTTGTACCGGCCGTACTGCTCGATGTACTTTTCATCTACATGAGCGCGCGCGGCAATTTCTGTTATAGGCTGCATTTTGCAGTTCTGTGCAATCTCGATATCTGACAAATAAGCCATGTTGACACCTCTTAATCCTTAAAATAGCGGACAGCCGCTTCAAACATATGAATGTCGTAGTCGCCGTAAACATTTTTGTAAAGGCCGTTGCCGATTCGCTCGCTGTGGCCCATCTTGCCGAAAACGCGGCCGTCGGGAGATGTGATACCCTCGATGGCGTACATTGAGCCGTTGGGGTTGAAATGAATGTCGTTTGTAGCGTTGCCGTCCAGGTCGACATACTGCGTGGCGATTTGGCCGTTGGCCGCGAGTTGTTTGATAAGTTGCTCATCGGCAAGGAATCTGCCCTCGCCGTGCGAAATGGGCACCGAGTAAATGTCGCCCACATCGGTCAGCGCCAGCCACGGAGACTTGTTGGAAGCAACACGCGTTCTGACAATGCGTGACTGGTGGCGCGCAATGGTGTTGAATGTAAGTGTCGGACAGTTTTCATCGGTGTCGATGATTTTGCCATACGGCACCAGACCCAACTTGATAAGCGCCTGAAAACCGTTGCAGATACCGCACATCAAACCGTCTCTGTTGTCGAGCAAATCGGTCACGCCCTCTTTAACGGCGGCGGCGCGGAAGAACGCTGTTATGAACTTGCCGCTTCCGTCAGGCTCATCACCGCCGGAGAATCCGCCGGGTATGAATACCATCTGTGCCGACTTGAGTTGCTCTGCAAACTGCTCAACACTGCGGCTGATGCCGTCAGCGGTCAGATTGTTGATGACCATTATCTGTGGGTCGGCGCCGGCATCGAGCATGGCCTTGGCGCTGTCGTACTCGCAGTTGGTACCCGGAAAAGCCGGTATAAGCACACGCGGACGGGCCGTCTTGATGCTCGGTGCGCATCTGTTTTCGGTCCTGAATGAGAAATTCTCAACCGGATTGTCATCATTGGCAATATTGCAACTGTAAACACTCTCGAGTTTGTCCTCGTACACCTGCTGTAACTTGCCGAGAGCGATGCTCTCGTCGCACAATGTAATCATGCCGTCGTCGGTTATCACGCCGACGGTGTGCTCGGGGGCGATATCCTCTGTCACCTCAAGCAGGAATGACCCGTAACTGTAAGAGAAAATATCCTTTACGGTCATCGTGTCGGCATACTTAAAGCCCAGTCCGTTGCCGATGCACATCTTGAGCACGGCCTCACCTATGCCGCCCATGCACGGCGTGTAGCAGGACACGGCCTTGCCCGAGCGGAGCAGTGCCGTAACCTTATCAAACAGCGCAAACAGCGACTCGGTCTTAGGCAGGCCGTTTTCGTCAAATTCGGCAGTAAGGTGAATGAGGCGGTTGCCGGCCTTTTTGAACTCCGGCGATACAATGTTATCAACCTTGTCGGTGGTAACGGCGAATGAAACGAGGGTCGGCGGTACATCCAAATCCTCGAATGAGCCGCTCATTGAGTCCTTGCCGCCGATTGAGCCGATACCCAGTTCCATCTGAGCCTTGAATGCACCCAGCAGAGCGGCAAGCGGTTTGCCCCAGCGGCGGCCGTCCTTGCCCGGGCGCTCAAAATACTCTTGGAATGTCAGGTAAACATCGCTGAACTCAGCGCCGGTTGCAATCAGTTTGCACACCGACTCGATTACGGCCAAGTAGGCACCGTGATAGGGGCTACGCTCGGTAATGAACGGATTGTACCCGTATGCCATCAGCGAGCAGTCGTCGGTATGTGCGCGCTCGACCGATATTTTCTGTACCATTGCCTGAATGGGGGTCAACTGATTCTTACCGCCGAAGGGCATAAGCACCGTACCGGCGCCGATGGTCGAATCAAACCGCTCGGACAGTCCGCGCTTGGAGCATATGTTCAAATCACCGGCCAGTTCAAGGTAATTGTCGGCAAAGGTGCCGCTAACCTCTTTGTCAACCGACTGCGGTGCGTCGGGAGTTATTGTGATATGCTTGTCGGCACCGTTGGAGTTAAGAAAATCACGGCTGATATTAACAATCTGCTTGCCGTTCCATTTCATGACAAGGCGCGCGTTGTCGGTGACCACCGCAACGGGGCACGCCTGCAGATTTTCCTTGCCGGCGAGGGTCAGAAAACGCTCAACATCCTTCGGCTCAACTACCACGGCCATGCGCTCCTGCGACTCGCTTATGGCCAATTCGGTGCCGTCCAGTCCGTCATACTTTTTCGGCACGGCGTTTAAGTCTATTTCGAGGCCGTCGGCCAATTCACCGATGGCAACCGAAACGCCGCCCGCACCAAAGTCGTTACAGCGCTTAATCATCAGGCAGGCCTCTTTGTTGCGGAAAAGGCGCTGCAGTTTGCGCTCCTCGGGGGCATTACCTTTCTGCACCTCGGCGCCGCATGTTTCAAGCGACTCAACCGTGTGCGATTTGGACGAGCCGGTCGCACCGCCGCATCCGTCACGGCCGGTGGAGCCGCCGAGCAGGATGACCACATCACCCGCTTCGGGCACCTCACGGCGCACATTTTCAGCCGGTGTGGCCGCGATGACCGCGCCAATCTCCATGCGCTTGGCCGCGTAACCGGGGTGATAAATCTCGTCGACCAATCCGGTGGCCAGTCCAATCTGGTTGCCGTACGAC
>JAQXHB010000020.1 GCA_029007015.1 Bacillota bacterium
CTTTGCGACGGCAGGCCGTCGGTGTGTGACAGGTGCATCAGCGTTATGTGCTGACTGCGGTGCAGTCCCAAACGGCTAATTCTTTTATCGACGGCCATGTGGTGCATTCGGTTGAGTTGTATAAAACCGTGCACCGGGTCATTGACATTTTTATTCCTGGGCATGCAAATTCTTTTCTCTATAATAGTTAACGTGTTAATTATAAACGCGTTAACTGTTATACTGGCAACATATTCTGTATTGTCAACAGAAAATGTGTGAATTATCCGTTAACAATGTGTCGGCGGCAATATGTCGCAAAACAGAATATTTTAACGGTGTTTATCAATCATTTTCATTGACAAACGGCAATTTTTGGTGTAAACTGATTGGTAAATAAAACGAAAGGGTGGACGGAATGTACGCATCTTACCGATTTTATTACTATATTTCAGCGGACTGTCTGTGCACCTGCGATGAAAAGTAAGCCTTTTTACATCAATTGCACATACTATCCGCAATCGGTCATGCTTATTTTTTTAGCATCCGTTGCGGTTTTTTTATTTTATTTCGGTGGTGAACTGTTATGCTTTCACAAAGGAATTTGGCCCTCGGCCGCCGTCGCTCGTCGATACGCGAACTGTTTGAGTACGGCCGCCGCCGCAAGGCGGAGATCGGTGAGGAAAATGTATTTGATTTCAGCATCGGCAATCCGAGCGTGCCTACGCCCGAGCATGTCGGCAGTGTCATGCGGCGTCTCATTGATGAGTGCGACCCGGTGCAACTGCACGGATACACTTCGGCCGCCGGCGATGCAGGCGTGCGCGCCGCGGTGGCGGATAACCTTAACCGGCGGTTTGGCGGGTCGGTGAGCCCCGATTTAATCTACATGACCTGCGGCGCGGCGGCGTCGCTGACCATCACGCTGTCGGCCATTATGTGCGAGGGCGACGAGGTGATAGTGCTGACGCCCTGTTTCCCCGAGTACCGCGTATTCATCGAGTCGGCGGGCGGCCGCGTTGTAGAGGTGCCGTGTGACGGCGACCTTCAGCCCGATATCGGGGCGATGGCCGCCGCACTGACCGATCGCACCAAAGCGGTCATCATCAATTCGCCCAATAACCCGACCGGCGCCGTTTATACCCGAGAGCGCCTCGAGGGTCTGGCCGAGTTGCTCGGCAGCCGCAAGAATCCGATATACCTCATATCGGACGAGCCCTACCGCGAACTTACATACGGCGAGGCAGAGGTGCCGTTTGTGCCGAGCTTTTACAGACGCACGGTCATCTGCTACTCTTTCAGCAAGTCGCTCTCTCTGCCGGGCGAGCGCATAGGCTACATTTGCGTCTCACCCGAGATGGATGAGGCACGCGACCTGTTTGATGCTGTGTGCGGTGCCGGACGGTCGCTCGGATTTGTCTGCGCCCCCAGTCTGCTTCAGCGCACCGTGGCCGAGTGCTTGGACGACACCGCCGATATCAATGTATATCGTCGCAACCGCGACCGCCTTTATACGGCGCTGACCGATATGGGATACTCTGCGGTGCACCCCGACGGCGC
Source organism: Bacillota bacterium (assembly GCA_029007015.1). Taxonomy (GTDB): domain Bacteria; phylum Bacillota; class Clostridia; order Oscillospirales; family Acutalibacteraceae; genus SUG1189. Next base: position 1,540 of record JAQXHB010000020.1, read on the forward strand.
CTTTTACCTGTTCTTGAAAGCGCTCGAGGACGACGCCGTTGCCTTTTGCGAGAGGGCAAAAAGGTATGAACTGCTGCTGGTGCCGAGCGACGATTTTGGCTGCCGAGGATATGCCAGAGTGTCATACTGCGTCACGCCCGAACAGATTGAGCGGGCACTGCCCGCCTTTGAGGCACTGTATAATGAATATGAAAGCGAGAAAACAAAATGACTGAACTTGAAAAGGCTCGCGCCGAGATAAACGCCGTTGACAGCGAGATGGCACAACTGTTCTGCCGCCGCATGAAGGCGGTGCGCGCGGTGGCTGAATATAAGCGCGAGCGCGGACTGCCCGTCAGCGACCCGACCAGAGAGACAGAGGTCATAGCGCGCAACGCCTTATTGGTTGAGGACGAGGAACTGCGCTCCTATTTTGTCACATTTCTTGAAAACAATATGGCGGTGTCGCGCCGTTATCAGCACCGCCTGCTTGAGGGCATGCGCGTCGCTTTCAGCGGCGTCAAGGGTGCGTTTGCCGAGATAGCGGCTGTACGCGCTATGCCCGATGCGACCGCCGTGCCGTACGGCGACTTTCAGTCGGCCTACGACAGTGTTGTGCGCGGTGAATGCGACTGCGCCATATTGCCCATCGAAAACAACATCGGCGGCGATGTCGGTCAGGTCATGGACCTCGCCTTTTTCGGACCGTTAAGCATAAGCGGCGTGTATGATGTGGAAATCGTGCAAAATCTGCTGGCTGTCAAGGGTGCGTCTATTGGAAATATCAGGCAGGTTATCAGCCATCCGCAGGCCATCAGCCAGTGTGCCGAGTATATTCGACGGCACGGGTTTGAGTCGATAGAGGCGGTTAACACCGCAGTTGCGGCGCGCACGGTAGCCGAAAGCGGCCGTACCGATATAGCCGCCATCGGCAGTGATGAGGCGGCCGCGGAGTACGGACTGCAAAAACTGGAGGGCGGCATCAACCGCAGCAATAAGAACACTACGCGCTTTGCCGTCTTTACGCGTCTGCCGGTGCAGTCGGTAACGGCCGGCGGCCGATTCATAATGACCTTCACGGTAAATAATGAGGCCGGCTCGCTCGGACGCGCCGTGGCCATAATCGGTGACCACGGCTTCAACCTGCGCGCGCTCAAGAGCCGCCCCACCAAATCCCTGCAATGGGACTACTACTTTTATGTCGAGGGCGACGGAAACATCAGCAATGACAACGGCAGTGCCATGTTGGCTGAACTGGCCGGTGTGTGCAACAGCGTGCGCGTGCTCGGTTCTTATGACAGAGAGATAAGTCTTTGATATGGGGTGTTCATAAATGATAATCACAGTATCTGCCGCCGCGCATTCCTACGACATATTGCTCGAGCGCGGCAGTCTTAAACGCGCGGCTGAACAGTTTGATTTGGACAGACGCGTGCTCATTGTTACCGATACCGGCGTGCCGGCGGAGTATTCCGAGCGGGTGGCCGCACTTTCTGCCCGCCCCTTTGTCGAGGTTATTGAGCAGGGCGAGCAGAGCAAAAGCATGCAGTCGCTTGAGCGTTTGCTCAGCCGCATGGTAGCCGAGGGATTTACTCGCAGTGACTGCGTGGTGGCCGTCGGCGGCGGCGTGGTCGGTGATTTGGCCGGCTTTGCGGCCGCGTGCTATATGCGCGGAATTGATTTTTACAATATACCGACCACCGTTCTATCGCAGGTCGATTCATCCATCGGCGGCAAGGTGGCGGTTGACTTTGAGGGGTACAAAAATATCGTCGGCGCGTTTTATCCGCCGATGGGCGTCATAATTGACCCCGATGTGCTGTCTACTCTGTCGGAGCGGCAGATTGCAAACGGCCTTGCCGAGAGCGTCAAAGCCGGCCTGACCGGGGACAGCGAGTTGTTTGAGTTGTTTGAGCGCGGCGACATTGCCGAGAATATGGATAAGATTATCGAGCGCTCCCTGCTGTTCAAGCGGTCGGTGGTCGAGCGCGACGAGCGTGAGGGAGGCTGTCGTCGTATACTCAACTTTGGTCACACCGTTGGCCATGCTATCGAGAGTGAGTGTGGGCTGAGCCGCTATTATCACGGCGAATGTGTCGCGCTGGGCATGCTCCCAATGTGCTCGCCCGATGTTCGCGCCCGATTGCTCAATGTGCTGAAAAGGCTTAATTTGCCCACACATTCGGGGTGCAATATTGATAATTTGATTGAAAATATGCGCCATGACAAAAAGTGCTACGGCGATGACATTCATGCGGTGTTCGTTGACCGAGTAGGTCAATGCGAAGTGCGCAGTATGCCGTTTGAGCAATTTGCCGCGCAGATAAAGGGGGCGGATATATAATGAAGAATACATTTGGAAGCAGTGTTGCGCTGAGCGTATTCGGTGAAAGCCACGGCGCGGCCGTCGGCGCCGTACTTGACGGCATGGCCGCAGGCGTTAAGGTGGACGAGCATTTTATCCGCTCGCAACTGACACTCAGGCGTCCGGCCGGCAAGATATCGACCTCGCGCGTGGAGGAGGACAAATTTGTCATTGAGAGCGGCGTCTATAACGGCCGCACGACCGGCACACCCATTTGTATCGTTATACCCAACGAAAACACCCGTTCAGGTGACTATTCCGCGACAAGGGCGCTCGCGCGTCCCGGTCATGCTGATTATACTGCCTACTGCAAATATCACGGGTTCGAGGACTACCGCGGCGGCGGACATTTCAGCGGCCGCGTGACTGCCGGCGTTGTGGCGGCAGGAGCCATAGCGATAGCCGCTCTGCGTGAAAAGGGAATATACATCGGTACTCATATCAGCCGCTGCGGCGGCGTCAGCGATCGGCCGTTTGGCGATATGGCCGCAGATATCGCGGTGGTAAATGCCAAGGCTTTTGCCGTGCTCGACAGTGCGTCCGAGCAAAATATGCTCGCGGCCATCGAGGCGGCCGCCCGCGACGGCGACAGTGTCGGCGGCGTGCTTGAGACGGCCGTTACCGGCCTGCCCGAGGGGGTAGGAGAGCCGTTTTTTGACACATTGGAGAGTGTGCTGGCGCACGCGCTCTTTGCGGTGCCGGCCGTCAAAGGGGTTGAGTTCGGCAGTGGCTTTGCGCTGGCTGATATGCGCGGCAGTGCGGCCAACGACCCGTTTGCAATTAAGGGCGGCCGCGTCACCACCGTTACCAATAATAACGGCGGCATCAACGGCGGCATCACCAACGGCATGCCGGTCATATTCCGCTGTGCAGTCAAGCCGACTCCGTCGGTTTCGCTTGTCCAGCAGACGGTCAATATCATGGACGGCACCGATGCCGAACTGGCTGTTCGCGGTCGGCATGACCCATGTATTGTTCACCGTGCGCGGGTGGTGGTGGACAGTGTCGTGGCTGTCGCTCTGTGCGATATGCTGGCGATGAGATTCGGCACCGACTGGCTGGTAAATATATGAAATACGGACTGATAGGCGAGAAACTGGGCCACAGTTTTTCGCGTGAGATACATATGCGTCTGGCCGACTACGACTACGAGTTGTGCGAAATTGCGCGCGACCGACTGGACGGCTTCATGTGCCGCCGCGATTTTGCGGCCATCAATGTGACCATACCGTACAAGCAGGCGGTGATGCCTTATCTTGACTGCATTGACTCAGCGGCCGAGCGCATCGGCGCCGTCAACACGGTGGTCAACCGCGACGGTGTACTGTACGGGTACAACACCGATTTTGCCGGCATGAAGGCACTCATTTTACACTGCGGAGTTCAAATTGACGGCGCCCGAGTGCTCGTCCTCGGCAGTGGCGGCACTTCGCACACGGCGCTGGCTGTATGCGAGAGTATGCGTGCGGCGAGCGTTCACCGCGTCTCGCGCACCGGCCGCGACGGATGTATAACCTATGACGATGCCTACCGTATGGGCGCCGATGTAATAATCAACACCACACCCTGTGGCATGTACCCGAATGTCGGCGGCATGCCGATAGACCTTGACAGGCTGGGCGGTGTGCGTGGCGTTGTCGACGCCGTGTATAATCCGCTCAGGACAGCGCTTATATGCAATGCGCGCGCACGCGGCATCACCGCCGAGGGCGGTCTGTATATGCTGGTTGCTCAGGCGGCCGCGGCGGTCAAGCATTTTATCGGGCGCGATGTTGACGCCGACCGAATTGAGCGCGTCTACCGTCAACTGATGAACGAAAATCAAAACATTGTGCTGGTGGGCATGCCGTCGAGCGGCAAATCGACCGTAGGCCGCGCGCTTGCCGAGCGTATGGGGCGACGGTTTATCGACACCGATGATGAAATTGTCGCTCGCACCGGGCGGAGCATAACCGATATTTTTGAGCATGAGGGCGAAGGTGCTTTCCGCGACATCGAGAGTGAGGTCATTGCTCAGTTGGCGCCCATTCGCGGCGCTGTGATAGCCACCGGCGGCGGTGCGGTACTGCGCGGGCAAAATTTGCTTTGCCTGAGGCAAAACGGTCGCATATATTACATTGACCGGCCGCTTGAGCAACTGACCGGTACGCCCGACCGACCGTTGGCGCGCGACACCGACGCTCTGCGCAGGCGATATGAGGAGCGACACGACATTTACCTCGCCGCCGCCGACTGCGTCATACCGTCGACCACCGTCGAGCGCAACGCCGATAGTATTGCAGAGGAGTTTTTAAAGTGAAGATACTGGTAATCAACGGCCCCAACCTGAATATGCTGGGCATACGCGAGCCGGACATTTACGGCTCCGATACATACGATAAACTGTGCCGCATGATAAACGCCCACTGTGACGAAATGGGAGTGCAGGCAGAGATATATCAATCCAATCATGAGGGCGATTTGATAGACAAGATACAGAGTGCATACGGCACGGCCGACGGCATTGTCATCAATCCGGCGGCATACACCCACACCAGCGTTGCACTGCTCGATGCGCTCAAGGCGGTCGGCCTGCCGACGGTGGAGGTGCACATTTCCGATGTGTCGGCGCGTGAGGATTTCAGACAGATAAGTTATGTTCGCGCCGCTTGTGAGCGCACCGTATGCGGACACGGATTTGCCGGCTACACCGAGGCGATAGATTATCTTGTAAATGAGAGGACACCTAAATGAGGGCGGTCATACACGCAGGACGCGCCGAGGGCACGCTCGCCGCACCGCCGTCAAAAAGCATGGCGCATCGCTTGCTCATCTGCGCGGCTCTCTCGCAAGGAGTGAGCACGGTGCGCGGTGTCGACATGTCTGAGGATATTGCGGCGACGGCCGACTGCCTGCGCGCTCTTGGGTCGGATATAACGCTCAGCGGCGACACAGTGACGGTCGGCGGTATTGACCGCGGCATCCGCAGTGCCGTGCTTGACTGCCGCGAAAGCGGCAGTACGATGAGGTTTATGTTGCCCATTTGTCTTGCACTCGGCGGCCGCTACCAACTGCGAGGCAGCCGACGGTTGATGCAGAGAAACATGGCCGTTTACGAGCAACTGTGCGCCGAGAACGGTATAGAATACCGTCAAAGCGACTGCACAGTTACCGTCGACGGGCAACTCAAACCCGGCACATTTTGCGTGCGCGGCGATATCAGCAGTCAGTTCATCAGCGGTATCATGTTCGCCTCTCTGCTGATGGACGGCGAGAGCAGAGTGCAACTAACTACGGCGCTCGAGAGCCGTCCGTATGTTGATATGACCGTGTCGGCCATCAGGCAGTTCGGCGGCTCGGTCGGCCTGCTCGGTGACCGATACACTGCCAACGGCGGAGGTATGCGCGCATGTGACTGTACCGTTGAAGGGGACTACTCCAATGCCGCGTTTTTTGATGCGCTTAATCTCACCGGAGGCTCGGTCGCTGTGAGCGGACTGCTTCCCGACAGCCTGCAGGGAGATAAGATATACCGTCGGCATTTTGATGCCATCTGCCGCGGCGGCGCCGAAATAGACCTGACCGATTGCCCCGACCTTGGCCCGCTGCTGTTTGCGCTGGCGGCGCTCAAGGGCGGCGCACGATTTACCGGCACCCGCCGGTTGAGGATAAAAGAGAGCGACCGCGTGGCCGCAATGGCCGAAGAACTTATAAAGTTCGGTGTGACCGTCACGGCCGGCGATAACAGCGCCGTTGTCAGCGGGCGGCTGGGTCAGCCGAGCGAGATGCTCTGCGGACACAATGACCACCGTGTGGTTATGGCGCTGGCCACTCTGTGTACGGTGACCGGCGGCACGGTTGACGGTGCAGAGGCGGTCAGCAAGAGTCTGCCCGACTATTTTGAACGGCTGAAATCACTTGGAATAAGGGTTGAACTAATATGACACTTGGCAAAAATACAGACATACTTATCGTTGGCCTTGGACTTATCGGCGGCAGTTACGCCGATGGGCTGACCAAGGGCGGATACAAGGTGCGTGCCATCACCGCCGACAAGGGCGACATCGACTACGCCGTCGGCCGCGGAATGATAACCGGCGGCTCTGACGAGGTCACCGCCGACACTGTCGGTACGGCCGATATCATCATATTTGCTCTTTATCCGCATATCTTTGTTGAGTGGATAGAGAAGTACGGTCATCTGATAAAACCGGGCGCCGTCATCACCGATGTTACCGGTGTCAAGAGCGCCATTGTCGATAAGGTGCAGTCCATTCTGCCCGACGGTGTCGAGTTTATCGCCGCGCACCCTATGGCCGGCAGAGAGGTCAGCGGGGTAAAAAACGCGAGCGCCGACATATTCCGCGCCGCCAACTACATAGTCGTGCCGACCGAGCGCAACACCGACGGGGCGATTGAGATTTGCAAACAACTGGGGCACATTCTGGGGTTCAAGGACATTTCGGTGCTGTCGCCGGAGGAGCATGACGAAATGGTAGCATTTCTCTCACAGTTGACCCACTGCATTGCCGTAACGCTGATGTGCTGTAATCAGAGCGAGGGGCTTGAGAGATACACCGGCGACTCCTTTCGCGATTTGACACGCATTGCGCGCATCAATGATGAGATGTGGAGCGAACTGTTTTTGCTCAACCGCGACAAGTTGCTGTACGAAATGGAGCAGTTCAGCCAGGCGTTCAGCCAACTGCGCTGCTATATGATAAAGGGCGACCGCGAGGGCATACGGCAAATGATGCGTACATCGGCTGAGCGCCGCCGACTGTTTGATAAGATTGATTGAGGTGAAACGATATGAATATGGAATTTGTCAGAAAACTGCCCATACCGCAGGAAATTAAAAAGCAGTACCCTGTCAGCGAGCAGATGGCGCTCATCAAAAATGAGCGCGACAAGCAACTGGCCGATGTGTTCAGCGGCAAGTCGGATAAGTTTTTGCTCGTCATCGGCCCGTGCTCGGCCGACCGCGAGGATGCGGTGCTCGACTACATTTCCCGTCTGCGCCGTGTTGCTGATAGCGTGAGTGATAAACTGATAATTGTGCCGCGCGTATATACCAACAAGCCGCGCACCACCGGCTCGGGATACAAGGGCATGCTTCATCAGCCTGACCCGCATGAAAAGCCGGAGTTGCTCAAGGGGATTGTGGCCATTCGCCGTCTGCACATGCTGGCGCTTGAACAGTACGGTTTCACCTGCGCCGATGAGATGCTGTATCCTGAAAATCACCGCTATCTGTCCGACCTGCTGGCATATGTTGCCGTAGGCGCGCGATCGGTTGAAAATCAGCAGCACCGTCTGACGGCCAGCGGCCTGAATGTGCCTGTGGGCATGAAAAATCCGACCGGCGGCGATATGACCATCATGATGAACGCCGTGAATGCCGCCCAACATGCACACACATTCATTTACCGCGGGTGGGAGGTGCACAGCAGCGGCAATCCATACGCCCATGCCATTTTGCGCGGTTACATCGACTTTTCCGGCAAGTGCGTGTCCAACTATCATTATGAGGATTTGATAAATCTGCACAATCTGTATATGCAGTCGGGGCTGGTTAATCCGGCTGTTGTCGTCGACGCCAATCACGCAAATTCGGGCAAAAAGTACCTTGAACAGATACGCATTGCAAAGGATGTCGTATACAGCCGCAACCATAATGATGACTTGCGGAAAATGGTCAAGGGCATCATGATAGAGAGTTACATCGAGGACGGTTCGCAGAAAATCGGTGACGATATATACGGCTGTTCGATAACCGACCCCTGCCTGGGCTGGGAAAAGACCGAGCGGCTCATTTACGACATTGCCGATACTCTCAAGTAAACTGCCTTCTGCAAAAGACAATACTTGCAGTTGAAAAATTCACCTTGCTGTGCGGCGGGGTGAATTTTTTTCATCGGGATGATTTTATAAACACACCTGAAAATAATTGAAAAAAATGTTGCATTGTGATACAATAAAATTGTATTGCTATTAAAGGAGTGAGCCGATGAGCCGAAAAATGTGGCAGGTTGCCGCGTGCAACAAGGAACTGGCGCGCAGATTGGCCGATGAATGTGGCATCGACCTGTTGGTTGCGCTCATACTGACCGGCCGCGGCTGTACCGACTCATTTGAGATAGAGGAACTTTTGTCTGACGACCAGCCGCTCGGTGACCCATATGAACTGCCTGATATGGACAAGGCGGTCGAGTGCATCGAGGCGGCCATTCATTTACACAGGCGCATAGCCGTTTACGGCGATTACGATGCCGACGGCGTCACTTCGACTGCCATGATGTACAGTTACCTTGTCAGCCGAGGCGCCGATGTTATGTACTATGTGCCCGAGCGCGATGAGGGCTACGGCATGAACAAAGCGGCGGTAGACAGTTTGCACAGCGACGGCGTCAAACTGATAATCACCGTCGACAACGGTATCATGGCCTTTGATGAGATTGAATATGCGTCGCAACTGGGCATTGATACCGTAGTTACCGACCATCATTTGCCGGGTGATACACTGCCGTCGGCGGTGGCTGTGGTCGACCCGCACCGCCGCGACTGCGACATAACCTTCCGCAACTATTCGGGTGCCGGAGTGGCATTCAAGGTCATTTGCGCCATGGAGAACAGTGATGGCAGTGAGATTTACGGCCGTTACGGGGATTTGGCGGCCGTCGGCACCATTGCCGATGTTATGCCGCTGACCGGCGAGAACAGAACTATTGTCAAAAACGGCTTGCGTTACATTGCCGGCGGCCGCGTCGGTATTACCGAGCTTATACGGGCGGCCGGTCTTGACCGTCGGCCAATGAGTTCGAGCAGTGTTTCGTTTGGTATAGCGCCGCGGCTGAATGCCGCCGGCCGCGTGGGCAAGTGCATACGAGCGGTGCGGCTTCTGCTCGAAAACGACCGCGCCGACGCCGCCCAATTGGCCGACGAAATCAACGCTGACAATGTATCGCGCCAGAGCATTGAGCGCGCGATAACCGACGAGGCGGTGGCAATTATTGAGCAAAACGGTCTGATGTACGACCGCGTCATAGTGGTGGACGGCACCGGCTGGCACCACGGCGTTATCGGAATAGTAGCCGCGCGTATATGCGAGCGGTACGGCCGCCCGACGGTCGTTTTGTGCCATGAGGACGGCGTGGCGAGCGGGTCGGCGCGCAGTGTCGGCAACTTTTCGATTTATGAGGCGATAACCGCCTGCGACCGACTGCTTACCCGCTACGGCGGCCATGAGCAGGCGGCCGGCGTTACTCTGCCGAGCGACAGTGTGGGTGAGTTCCGCCGCCGCATAAATCAATACGCCGCCGAGCGATATGACGATATGCCCTTTGACATCATACATATTGACTGCAAACTCAGCCTTTCGGCGTTCACTGTCAATATGGTCGAGTCGCTCGATGTGCTGGCTCCGTTTGGCGCCGGCAATCGGTCACCCGTTTTCGGTATGTTCGGCGTGCGGCTTGAGCGCATTACCGCCGTCGGTGACGGCAAACATTTGCGCCTTGAGGTATCTAAAAACGGCCTGTCTGCTACCGTTATGTACTTTTCTCACAGCGAGGCGTCATTTGGCTATCGCGCGGGCATGATGCTTGATTTGGCCGTCGCCGCCGATATCAGCGAATATGCCGGCCGCAAGCAGGTGACACTGAATGTAAAGGCGGCGCGGCTGTCCGGCTATGACGATGACATTATTCTGTCTGATATACGGCTTTATGAGCGCATACGCAGGGGTGAGCCGCTGTCGTGCGAGCAAGCTTCGCGCGCGGCTGTCTGCCGTGAGGGTGTTGCGGCTGTTTACCGCGCCGTGCGAGGCGGCTTTGCCGGCGAGGACGAGGCTTTGCGCGCGACACTGCCGCAGTTGAGTTTGCTGAATGTTAACATGGCGCTCGATGTTCTCAGTGAAATAGGCGTAATCAATTTGACCCGCCGCGGCAGTGTTTTGACCGTCCGTCCGGTCAGCGTCAGCGGCAAAATGGAACTTACTGCGTCAGATACATTCAGACAATTTGCTAAGGGGGTATAGAAAATGGATACAGTGCGAAACGGCTCACTTGATGAGTTGCTCGATATACTGAAATCGCAGGGCGGCAACTACGACATTGATTTGATAACAAAGGCGTACAATGCCTGCAAGCGTGCCCATGAAGGGCAGGTCCGTCTGTCGGGCGAGCCATTTTATATCCACCCGTTTTCGGTGGCATGTATCATCGCCGGTATGGGCATGGACAGCGAGTCGATTGCTGCCGCACTGCTGCACGATACGGCTGAGGATACTGCCATGACCATCGAGGACATACGGCGTGAGTTCGGCAACAGCATCATGCTGATGGTCGACGGCGTTACCAAGATGGGCAAGTTGTCGGTTGCTTCCAAGGAACAGCAGCAGGCCGAAAACATACGCAAAATGATGCTGGCTATGGCCGAGGATATCCGCGTAATCATTATCAAACTGGCCGACCGCCTGCACAATATGCGCACCATTGATGCGCAAAGCCCAATTAAGATTTTGGAAAAATCGCTCGAGACGCTGGAGGTTTATGCTCCCATAGCCCACCGGCTCGGTATCCGCGCGGTCAAAGAGGAACTGGAAGACTTGTCCATCAAGCACCTTGACCCCATCGGCTACAACGAGATTGAGCAAAAACTGGAGCAAAACCGCGAGTACCGCGCTCGCATTGTTGAGAGCATCAAGCAAAAACTGACCGACCGTCTGGCCGGCGTGATAGATAACATGCAGATAGAGGGGCGGGTTAAATCCATCCACGGCATCTACCGCAAGATGTTTATGCAGGGCAAACAGTTTGAAGAGATATACGACATCTACGCCGTGCGCGTGATAGTCAATACAATAAACGACTGCTACAATGTTTTGGGCATGGTGCATGAAATGTTCCGCCCCATACCCGGCCGCTTCAAGGACTACATCTCGACGCCCAAGGCCAACATGTATCAGTCGCTCCACACCACCGTTATCACTGGTGACGGCGCGCCCTTTGAGGTGCAGATACGCACATGGGATATGCATCACACCGCCGAATACGGAATTGCCGCCCACTGGAAATATAAGGACGGTGTAAGCCGCTCTGACGAGCGGTTTGAGAAGCGTCTGTCGTGGATACGCCAGATGCTTGAAAATCAAAAAGAGGCCGACGATGTCGAAGAAATTGTCCGCACCATCAAAACCGACCTTGCACCTGATGATGTCTTTTGCATGACGCCCAAAGGGGATGTCATCAGCCTGCCGGCCGGTTCGACCGTCATCGACTTTGCCTATGCCATACACTCTGCTGTCGGCAACCGCATGACCGGTGCCAAGGTTGACGGGCGCATTGTGCCCCTCGACCACAAGGTGCAGACGGGCGAGGTTATCGAGATAATCACTTCGTCGCAGACCGACCGCGGCCCCAACCGCGACTGGCTGAACATTGTCAAGACGAGTGAAGCGCGCACCAAGATACGCGGCTGGTTTAAAAAGGAAAGACTGGCCGAGAATATCGAGCAGGGGCGTGCCGCCGTCGAGCACGAACTGTCGCGCAACGGCATCAGACTGCCCGATGAGGAAATGCAGCAGTTCTTAAATCAGGTGGTACAGCACCAGCACTGCAACGATATCAACGATTTTTATGCCAAGGTGGGCTACGGCGGCATATCCATTACACGGCTGATGCCGCGGCTGAAAGAGGACTACAACAAAATCGTTCATTCGGGCGACAAGGTTGATGTTCAGGAACTTGTAAGCCAGCGCCAGCGCTCCACACATACCAAAGAGGGAATTGTTGTCGAGGGCATCGACAACTGTTTGGTTAAGTTGTCGCGCTGCTGTACGCCTATACCGGGAGACAGCATAATCGGATTTATCACCCGCGGTCACGGCGTGTCAATTCACAAGCGTGACTGCGTAAATGTTCCGCATGATTTAAGCAGTTGCGAGGAGCCTGACCGCTGGGTGCCGGCCCACTGGGATGCGTCAAATACAGGCTCGTTTGATTCGACCATTCACATCAGTGCCTTTAACCGCGACGGCGTTTTGGCCGATGTAACGGTGGCGATTGTCAATATGCGAGTGCCTCTCCACTCGGTAAATGCACGCGAAACGAAGAACGGCAACTGCGCCATTGATGTCACTGTGCGTGTCGAAAGTGTCGAGCACTTGCAGTCGATTGTGACCAAGTTGTCCAAAATAAACGGAGTGTTTTCTGTAGACAGAGGTGCGCTATGAGGTGCGTTATTCAGCGGGTCAGCAGGGCTTCGGTCACCGCTGACGGAGTGCCGTCGGGGTCAATCGGGCGCGGACTGCTCTTGCTCGTCGGCGTCGGTGAGGGAGACAGTGAGGCCGAGGCTGACCGCCTGGCGGCCAAGATTGCGGCAATGCGCATATTCTGCGATGACGCCGAGCGGCTCAATTTGAGTCTTACCGATACCGGCTTGTCGGCACTGGCAGTGTCCAATTTCACACTTTATGCCGACTGCCGCCGCGGCAACCGCCCGTCGTTTACCGCCGCGTGTGCGCCCGATAGGGCCAATGAACTGTACGAGTATTTTTGCGGCCGTCTGCGCGACTGCGGCGTGGCCGATGTACAAAAAGGTGTGTTCGGAGCCGATATGACCATTGATATGCAGGCCGACGGCCCCATAACTATTGTGCTCGACACCGACCGCCTCAAGGAGAAACAGCGAGATGCACATTGAACGGTTTGATACCGGCGCTTTGGGCGCCAACTGCTATATAATCGAGAGTGACGGTCATTACATGGCCGTCGATGTGGGCAGTCCGCAGGGTGCGGCCATCGACCGCCTGGCACAACTGGGCAGTGCGGTGGAACTCATTGTGCTGACCCACCGCCATTTTGACCATGTCATGGGCGTGGCCGAGGCGGTGAGGCTGACCGGCGCCAAGGTGGCTGTGCATGAACTTGACCAATGCGGACTTTTGAGCGGCGATGACAGTCTGTATAGCCGCTACCGCCGCATGCTTAACGCCGAAAACGAGTGTTGCAGCGCCGACATTCTGCTGCACGACGGCGACAGTATAAAACTCGGCGGCACCGAGTTTGAGGTCATTCATACGCCGGGACATACCGAGGGCGGAATCTGCCTTTACGGGTGCGGCATTTTGCTGTCGGGAGATACCCTCTTTAACGCCTCTATCGGGCGAACCGACTTTCCGACCGGCGATGATATGGCCATGCAGAGTTCACTGCGGCGGCTGTGCGCATTGCCGGGTGATACGGTCGTTTACCCCGGCCACGGCGAGAGCACAACCATCGGGCACGAGGCCGCCTCTAACCCTTATATAATCAGGTGACACACTTGAAACTAATCATCATCAATCACAACTATAAATACGAACTGGAAAATATATGCCGGCTGTTCTTTCCGTTTGAGCGGGTGGAGGTGTTCACCGAGCCGCAACCGTGCGACGGAATGACAGCCGTAACCGAGGTGGCATCGGACAGCCTGAGGGTCAGTCTGACCGCCGGCGGGTTTGATAAGTGCATGAGTGATGCCCTAAAGCCCGATACATCGGGCGACGAGGTCGAGCGGCGGCTGGCGGTTATGCTGTATAAACTGCTGTGCGACTGTACCGGTATGCACCACAAGTGGGGCATACTGACAGGCGTGCGTCCGGGCAAACTCATGCGCCGCCTGCAGACCGATTTGGGTGATGCGGCGGCCGAGGAGTGGTTTTCAAAGGCGCTCATGGTCAGCGACGAAAAGATTGCTCTTTGCCGCCGCGCCGCCGAAAACGAGGAGCGCATAATTGCCATGAGCGGCGAGCGAGATTTTTCGCTTTATATCAGTGTGCCGTTCTGCCCCAGCAGATGCAGTTACTGCTCCTTTGTTTCCCATTCGGTTGAGCGCTCATTTTCACTGCTTCAGGACTATGTTTCACTGCTGCTCAAAGAAATCGAGCAGACGGGTGATATTGCGCGCCGACTGGGACTCAGACTGCACACTGTCTATTTCGGCGGCGGCACGCCCACCGTCCTGTCGGCCGAGCAACTGACAGCCGTAATGGCGGCTGTCAGGCGGTGCTTTGATATGTCGCACTGTGCCGAGTGGACGGTTGAAGCCGGCCGCCCCGATACCATTACGCGCGACAAACTCATGGCCATCAAAGCGGGCGGCGCCACGCGCATCAGCATCAATCCGCAGACCATGAACGACGCTGTGCTCGAGACCATAGGGCGGCGCCACACGGCGCAGCAGACGGTTGACGCTTTCGCTCTGGCGCGCGAGTGCGGATTTGACAATATCAACATGGATTTGATTGCCGGTCTGCCGGGAGACAGCATTGAGAGTTACCGCGACACGGTGGCCAAAATAATGTCGCTCGGCCCCGAGAGCGTTACGGTGCACGCGCTGTCCATGAAGCGCGCGTCTGCAATGACGACCGGCGGCGACCTGCCCGAGGCGGAGCGCGGCCGATTGGCCGACAGCATGATAACCTACGGCTCATCGGTCTTTGAGCAAAACGGATACGAGCCCTACTACCTCTACCGCCAGAGCAAGACGGTCGGCAACCTTGAAAACACCGGCTTTTGCAAGCCGGGCACCGAGTGCCTTTACAACATCTACATCATGGATGAGACCCATTCGATACTGGCATGCGGCGGCTCGGCGGTGACCAAACTGCGCGCACCCGACGGTTATATTGAGCGCATATTCAATTTCAAGTACCCTTATGAATATGTAAACCGGTTTGATGAAATAATCGCGCGCAAGAGCGGCATAGAGCCTTTTTACGCCGAGCATTTTAAATAGTTGCCATTTTCTCAGAAATGGAGTATAATAATCATCAGGGTTAGGCAAAATAAACCTGAATTAAATTTAAAGGAGTGTTTGTTTATGACTACATTCGAAGACACCATCTATAAGGCCAAAGAGGTCATCGACATGGCCGGCAAAAAGACCGGCGAACTTGTGAATATTCAAAAACTCAAGGTCAATATAGCCGGCCTCAACTCTCAAATGGCCAACGATTTCGAGGCCATCGGCCGTCTGTGCTATGACAATATGCGCTCCGGTACCGACAACGGCGATGCCATTGCCGCCATTGCCGAGGAAATTGACGAAAAGCAGGAGCAGGTCAGACAACTCAGAGAGCGCATTGCCGAGTTAAAGGGCGAGCGTATCTGCGGCGGCTGCAACAATCCCGTCAGCAACGATGCTGAATACTGCCCGAAGTGCGGCGCAAAACTGTAAATAAAGAATAAATGTGCGGCAGAGGACTGCGTTGCTCTCTGCCGCATTTTACGGAGAGATAAAAAATGACATATAACTTCTGCGGCATAGTAATTGCAGATATTGAAGAATACCGTGCCTTTTTGGCCGCGTGCGAGCAGTATTCGCCGGTCGATTCGCGCCTGTACTCTCACGACTCATGCACCTTTTCCTGCGGCGATATGAAGGTGCGCGCCGTTTGCTGCGGTATCGGCAAGGTCAACGCGGCGGCGGCCGCAGCATACCTTGTTGCCGATGGAGCGGAGTGCATATTTAATGTCGGTCTTTCGGGCGGCATGAGCGGTGTCGCGCGCGGACAGTTGTCGGCCCCGGACCGCTTTTATGAGCACGATTTCGACCTCACACCGATGGGTTATGAGATGGGATACAAACCCAATCAGGATAATACATACTATGCCGACGCGTGTCTGCTTGAGCGGCTGTGCGAAATGTATCCGTTTATCAGGGTCGGTGCGGCGGTGACGGGCGACTGCTTTGTCTGCGATGACCGACTGCGAGCACGGCTCAATGGGCGGTATGCGCCCATGACATGCGACATGGAGACGGCGGCCATCGCCTCGGTCTGCCATGATGCCGGCGTGCCGTTTCTGTCGGTGCGCGAGGTGTCGGACGACGCCGGCGATGACGCCTGCGAGAGTTACCGCGATAAGAACAGCGAGCAGTCGACTGCCGCGCCCGATGTATTGCTCGGGCTGATGGCCTCTTTGACTGACCGATAAGCGAAAGGCAGAGAACAGATGCAACAGTCAAACCGAAAGAGCCAGAGTTTTATGCACGGCTCACTGATATTGGTCGTGGCGATGATGCTGGTCAAGGTCATCGGCGCGATATACAAGATACCGCTGGCCAACATACTCGGCGGCGACGGCGGCGGCTACTATTCCACCGCATACGACCTTTACTTGCCGATATACACCCTCGCTATGGGCGGCCTGCCCGTCGCTCTTTCGCGCATGGTAGCCGAGAGTGTGGGCGAGGCGCGCTTCAAGGATACCAAGGCACTGCTCAAAATCGCACGAATGTCGTTTCTTGTGACCGGCTTAATCGGCACGTTTATAATGCTTTTGCTGACGGTGCCGTACACCAATTTTGTTGCCAAACCAGGCGCCATCTATTCGGTACTGCTCATCGCTCCGGCAATACTTTTCTGCTGTGCAATGAGCACCTATCGCGGCTACTATGAGGGCTTGCGCAATATGTATCCTACCGCTGTTTCGCAGGTCATCGAAGCGCTCGGTAAACTGGTGATAGGCCTCTTGCTCGCGTGGGGGGTCAAGCAATACTGTTTGAATGAATTTGAGCGGCTGGGCACTGTGTTCGGCAAGGCGGTCGAGGCCGACGCGGCCGGTACGCCGATGAGAGAATTGGCAGAAATCGCCGCAATGCCGTACGCGGCCGCTGGCGCCGTGCTGGGCGTCACGCTTGGCACCGCTTTGGGCGCGCTTTACACCGTCATACACTACCGCATCACGGGCGACAAAATCAGCCGCGAGGAGTATTTGAACAGTCCCCCTGCCCGCCCGATGAAGGAGAATTTCAAAGCACTCATCTGCATTGCCGTGCCCATCGTCATCGGCTCGCTTGTAACCAATATATCCAGTCTGGTTGATGTCACTATCGTGCAAAAGCAACTGGATGTCGTGGTGACCGGTTCGGCGGACGCCATACGCGAAATGTACGGCAGCAGTATCAAAGCCGGTCTGGCCGACGGAGATATATCCAACTATCTATACGGCTGTTACAAGATGTACGCCTACTCGATATATAACCTTGTTCCGGCACTGACATCGGTGTTCGGCGTCAGCGCAATTCCGGTGCTGGCTACCGTTTGGTCGCAGAAAAATAAACTTGAAGTGCGCTCAAATATTGAGCAGACAGTGCGTATATCGTCCATGATAGCCCTGCCCGCAGGCCTTGGCATAATGGCGCTGTCCGGCCCGATACTTACCCTGCTTTATTCGGGCAATCCCGAGGAGGTGGCCATCGCCACGCCGATACTGCGCATTTTGGGCATAACGGCGGTGTTCGCCGGGCTGACTGTGCCCATTACGAGCATGCTTCAGGCCATCGGCCGCGTGTCGGTGCCGGTCAAGAATATGGCCGTCGGCGTCGTGCTGAAAATTGTTGTCAACTACATTTTGGTCGGCATACCGAGCATAAATGTTATCGGCGCGCCGGTGGGTACGGCGGTGTGCTACGGCTACATTTTCTTTGCCAATATCTACTGTCTGCGCAAGTATTCGGGAGTGCACATCAGTTTCAAATCAACTATGATGAAGCCGATGATTTCGGCGGTAATTTGTGCCGTGTCGGCGGTGCTCGCTTACAGTTTGACCGCAAAAATCATATCAAGCGTAAAGGCTTGTGCCTTGACGAGTATGGCGATTGCGTGCTTAATTTACCTGATTTCTCTCATTTTATTGCGCGGAATAGCCAAAAATGACCTATTAACCTTGCCAAAAGGTGAAAAAATTGCTAAAACACTTGAAAAACTCAAATGGATAAGGTAAAATAGACTGGTGGTTACGCGAAGTTGCGTATGATTTGATGGTTGTCACAGTTTACTGTGCTCAAACATAAAAATTTTTGGAGGTAAACAAAATGAACAAGACAGAACTTATTGCTGCTATTTCGGAAAAGGCTGAAATTTCTAAGAAGGATGCTGACAAGGCTCTCGCCGCTACCATCGACACCATCGTTGACGCTCTCGTTAAGGGCGACAAGGTTCAACTCGTTGGCTTCGGCACATTCGAGGTTAAGACCCGCGCTGAGAGAA
This sequence comes from Bacillota bacterium, assembly GCA_029007015.1. Classification (GTDB taxonomy): domain Bacteria; phylum Bacillota; class Clostridia; order Oscillospirales; family Acutalibacteraceae; genus SUG1189. Next base: position 19,899 of record JAQXHB010000020.1, read on the forward strand.
CCGGCCACAATCCGGCTACCAAGCAGGTCATCACCATTCCGGCTTCCAAGGCTCCGGCTTTCAAGGTCGGCAAGGCTTTCAAGGACGCTGTTAACAAGTAATCGGGATTTTATGGGCAACGGCCGGCTCTCAAGCGGAGTTCGGCCGTTTTTCTTTTTTGAGTGTATGGGAGGATAAACTATGCGACTGGATAAATACTTGAAGGTGTCCCGCCTGATAAAGCGGCGCACCGTTGCCAACGAGGCGTGCGACGCCGGCCGTGTCTCGGTGGGCGGCCGTCCCGTGCGCGCATCGTACGATGTCAAGGAGGGCGACATCATCGAGATAAATTTCGGCGCACGCACGGTCAAGGTACGGGTGGTCAGCGTCAGTGAGTATGCAAAGAAAGATGACGCGCCGGCCATGTATTCGCTCATCGACTGACCGGTCATATTTGTCCGCGGCGGAGCATAAGTATTTACCAATAACTTACTGGGGGTAAATACCATGCAGGACGAAAAGCGAACCGTCAAACTTCCTCACAATGTGATTATGGAGGACAGAAAGAAACTGACCGTCAGCGGAGTGTCCGATGTGGACAGTTTCGATGACAACACGGTGGTCATATACACCGATATGGGTGAACTGACCGTAAAGGGTGACGGACTGCACATAAGCGGTCTGAACATCGATACCGGCGACTTGTCGCTGACCGGCAACATATACGGACTGATGTATACCGATGACAACCGCCGAAAGGGAGGCTCCTTTTTGAGCCGCCTGCTCAAATGATATTCGGTGAAATAACCTTTGGCCAGCAGTTTGGCTCGTTTGCGTGGGCATTGCTGATGGGCGCCGTGGTGTGCGTAGTGTACGATTTGCTGAGAGCGTGGCGCAGGGTTAGGCGCTCATCTCCCTTGTGGGTGAATGTGCAGGATGTGCTGTTTTTTGCGCTGGCGGCGCTGGCCGAGTTCTGCCTGTGCATCGTGCGCTGTCGGGGACGGGTCAGGATGTTTGTTGTTGTAGCCGTATTGCTCGGCGCGGCTGTTGCCCGGTTTTTGTTCAGCGATGCTGTGCTGGCGGCGGTCAGCGCCCTACTGCGTGCCCTTTTTTCCGTCGCGCAGTGGTGCAAGCGGCGAATTTTTGCGCCCGTTTTGCAATTTGTTACTTGGTTTGCGAAAAAATGCCTGAAAATAGGCAGATTTATCGCAAAAAAAGTTAAAAATATCTTGCAAAAGGCGCGGGGGCTGATGTATAATAAGCAGGATAGACAAGAGGGCGATAACAGCCGTTAGGAGGATATGCGGTTATGTCATCGGTGCAACGGGGGAAAAAGAGCATAGTTCTGCGCCTTGCGCTTATCGTGTTTGCTGTGTATCTTATCGTGCAGATGGGCGCTTTGCAAAAGCAGCTCATCGACAAGCGCGCCGAACTGAGCGCGCTCAAAGCGGAGCATCAGTCCATCGTGCTTAAGAATCAGGAGTTGTGCGAACTGCTCAGCAGCGGCAGTGAGAACGACCTTATCGAGCGCGCGGCCCGCGACAAACTCAAATATGTCTATTCAGACGAGGAAGTTTATACCGACATATCAGGTAAGTAAGCAGGAGGATTAGCAAAACATATGCAGTTCGAGGTAGGTACGATAATCGAAGGAACAGTAACCGGCATCACCAAATTTGGCGCCTTTGTCGACATCGGTGACGGCAAGACGGGCATGGTTCACATTTCAGAGGTGTCCTCAACCTATGTTGAGAATATCGCTGATTTTCTCAAAATCGGCCAAAATGTCAAGGTCAAGGTAATGTCGATTGGCGAGGATGGCAAGATTAGTCTGTCCATCAAGCGTACCGCGCCCCCTCCGCCGAAAAATAACTACAAGCGTCCGGTTGCGGCGCCCGACCGTCCTACCGGCGGCGAGTGGGTGGCCCGCAGGAACGATAATATGTCGTTTGAGGATATGATGAACCGCTTTAAGCAGACCAGCGACGACAAGTTCTCTGACTTGAAGCGCAAAAACCCCGGCGACTCCCGACGCTCCTCCAAGCGCCAGAAAATTTAACTCAGCAAACGGCGACAGATGGCTTTCTGTTGCCGTTTTTGGTTGTAATCGGGTGTGATAATTTGCCCGATAAGAAAAATGCAAAGGACGATTTGATGAATAAATACAACTTTTACGCTCCGTGCCTGTTCGGCCTCGAGAAGCCGCTGGCCGACGAGTTGCGCGATATGGGTGCCGAAAATGTGACGGCCGAAAACGGGCGTGTTCTTTTCTCGGGCGACGATGACATACTGGCGCGCGCCAACATCTGTTCGCGCTATGCCGAGCGCATTGGTATACAGGTCGGCAGTTTTGATGCGCTCAGTTTTGCGGCGCTTTTCGACTGTGTTAAGGCTCTGCCGTGGGAGAAGTACATCGGCCGCAAGGACGCATTTCCCGTCAAGGGCTGGTCGCTCAATTCGGTGCTCCATAGCGTGCCCGACTGCCAGTCCATAATAAAAAAGGCCATAGTAAATCGTCTGAGCGAAAAGTACGGCATAACCTGGTTTGAGGAAAGTGGCGCTACATGCCGCGTCAGTTTTTCGATACTCAAAAACCGCGTGAGCGTGTGCATTGATACCTCGGGCGAGGGATTGCATAAGCGCGGATATCGCCGCGACTCAAATGCCGCCCCAATCAAAGAAACACTGGCGGCGGCGATGGTCTACTTTGCGCGGATATACAATGACAGTACCGTTTACGATCCCTTCTGCGGCTCCGGCACCATACTCATCGAGGCGGCAATGGCGGCGCGAAATATCGCCCCGGGACTGCGCCGTTCCTTTGCCGGAGAGAGTCTGCCGTTTATCGACAGCGGCGCGTGGCAGCGTGCGCGTGCTCGTGCACAGGATATGATTGATAACACGGTGCCGTTTTGCGCTGTCGGCACCGATATTGACCCTGCGGCCGTTGAATTGACCCTGCACAACGCTGAAAAAGCCGGCGTGGCCGGTTGCGTCAAGGCATCGGTGGCCGATGTTGCCGACTTCTCCGTACCGACCGCGCGCGGCGTTGTCATCACCAACCCGCCTTACGGCGAGCGCATGCTCGAACTTGACGAGGCCGAGCGGCTTTATCGCGTGATGGGCAAGGTTTTTACACAGCGTCACGGACTCAGATACGCCGTCATCAGTCCCGACGACCGGTTCGAGCAGTTGTTCGGCCGTCCGGCCGACAAGCGCCGCAAGTTGTATAACGGCAGTATTAGGTGCCAGTTGTATATGTACTACCGATGATGGGAGAAAAATGATGAAGAATGTCTTTATTGTCAACAACACAGCCGGCGGAGGCAAGTTTACCGTCTCTCTGCTGCCGCAGATAGAGTCGTATTTTTGCGACAACGGCGGTGAATACATCATTGAGCCGACGCGCTGTGTCGGTCATGCCACCGAGATTGCACGCAAGTACGCCCAACTCGGTGAGCCGGTACGGATATATGCGTGCGGCGGCGACGGCACATTGCACGAAGTGCTCAACGGCATAGTCGGCTTTGACAATGTTGAGTTGGGTGCATTTCCGTGCGGCACCGGCAATGACTATGTGGCATCTTTCGGTGACCGCGACCTGTTCATGAATGTCGCCTCGCAGGTGGGCGGCCAATCGGTATGTGTGGATGTTATCAGCGCGGCCGGTCAGTATTCGCTCAATCAGTGTTCAATGGGGTTTGACGCCGCCGTGGCTGACAATGTTATTCGCTTCAAGGGCAAAAAGCACATAAGCGGCAGTATGGCTTATTTGCTGGCTATACTGGATACGCTCGGCGGTAAAATCAGCAACCGCCTGACCGTCAGCGTCGATGACGGCGAGGAAATGGAGGGCGAGTTTCTTTTTGCCATATCGGCCAAGGGCAAGTATCAGGGAGGCGGAATTATGAGCGCGCCGTCGGCCTCGCCGGTGAGCCGAATGCTGAACTTTATGATAGTGCGCAAGGTGTCCAAACCGAGGTTTGTCACCCTTTTGCCCAAGTATATGAAAGGGCGTCACACTGATATACATGACATTGTGCTCAATTTGCACGGCCGCAAAATGACCGTCAAGGCTGAACGCAAACTGCCGGTGACCCTCGATGGCGAGGTGGTGTTTGCCGACCTGCTGGTGACAGAGATTGTTCCGTCGGCCGTCAAATTCATACTGCCGTGCGAATTGGCCGATAAATTCGAGCGTCACACGAGGGTAAAAGAGGCTGTTTCGGCAGGCGTTTAAAAAATTTTTGAAAAAATTTTCTAAAAACTATTGATTTTTGGTAAAAATCGGTTACAATAGATTTTAGCACTCAAGCACAACGAGTGCTAAAATCTATTTTTATTTAACCTTAAGGAGGAATTTATATGACAATCAAACCGTTGGCCGACCGTGTTGTGGTCAAGATGGTCGAAGCAGAGGAGACGACCAAGAGCGGCATCATCCTTTCTGCCGCCGCGCAGGAGAAGCCCCAGGTGGCAGAGATAGTTGCTGTCGGACCGGGCGGAAATGTTGATGGCAACCAAGTTGACATGTATGTCAAGGTTGGCGACCGCGTCATCATGAGCAAGTATTCCGGCACCGAGGTAAAACTGGACGGCACCGAGTACACCATTTTGCGTCAGGCCGATATACTGGCAATAGTTGAATAATTTGTAAAGTGAGGAGAACATAAGTTATGGCTAAAGATATTCGTTACGGCGAGGATGCTCGCAAAGCACTTCAGGCCGGTGTTGACAAACTTGCCGATACCGTTAAGGTAACACTCGGACCGAAGGGACGCAATGTTGTTCTGGACAAGAAGTTCGGCGCACCGCTCATCACAAACGACGGTGTCACCATTGCTAAGGAAATTGAACTGGATGACCCCTTTGAGAACATGGGCGCCCAGTTGGTCAAAGAGGTTGCGACCAAGACCAATGACATTGCCGGCGACGGCACCACCACAGCCACCGTGCTCGCTCAGGCGCTTATCTGCGAGGGTATGAAAAATGTGGCCGCCGGTGCCAACCCCATCGTTATACGCAAGGGCATCAGCAAGGCTGTTGACGCCGCTGTTGAGGCCATCAAGGCCAATTCGCAAAAGGTTAACGGCTCGTCGGATATCGCGCGTGTAGCAACTGTTTCGGCCGGTGACGAGTTCATCGGTAACCTCATTGCCGACGCAATGGATAAGGTATCGCATGACGGCGTTATCACCGTTGAGGAGTCCAAGACGGCTGAGACCTATTCCGAGGTGGTTGAGGGCATGCAGTTCGACCGCGGCTACATCACCCCCTACATGGCAACCGATACAGACAAGATGGAGGCTGTCATCGACGACGCTTACATCCTCATCACCGACAAGAAAATTTCCAATATTCAAGAGATTCTGCCCGTTCTGGAGCAGATCGTCCAGGCCGGCAAGAAACTGCTCATCATCGCTGAGGATGTTGAGGGCGAGGCGCTGACTACCCTTATACTCAACAAACTGCGCGGCACATTTACCTGTGTTGCAGTCAAAGCCCCCGGTTTCGGTGACCGCCGCAAAGAGATGCTTCGCGACATCGCGGTTTTGACCGGCGGCGAGGTTATCACCTCTGAACTGGGACTGGAACTGAAGGATACTCAGATCCTCCAGCTCGGCCGTGCCCGTCAGGTCAAGGTGACCAAGGAAAACACCATCATCGTCGACGGCGCCGGCGATTCAAATGCCATCAAGTCGCGCGTTGACCAGATTCGCTCGCAGATTGAGACAACCACATCCGATTTCGACCGTGAAAAGTTGCAGGAGCGTTTAGCAAAATTGGCCGGCGGCGTTGCCGTTATCAAGGCCGGTGCCGCGACCGAGATTGAGATGAAGGAAAAGAAACTGCGCATCGAGGACGCTCTGGCATCGACAAAGGCGGCTGTCGAGGAGGGCATCGTTGCCGGCGGCGGCGTTGCGCTCATCAATGCGGCTGAGGCTGTTGAAAAACTGATTGACACTGTTGACGGCGACGAAAAGACGGGTGTTCGCATTGTCCTGCGCGCTCTGGAGGAGCCGATGCGCCAGATTGCCGTTAACTCTGGCATCGAGGGCAGTGTCATCGTTGACAAGATTAAGCACAGCGGCAAGGTCAATTACGGCTTTGACGCGTACAAAGAGGAGTACACCGACATGATTAAGGCCGGCATTGTTGACCCGGCCAAGGTCACCCGCTCGGCTTTGCAGAACGCCGCGTCGGTCGCTTCAACCGTGCTGACCACCGAGAGTGTCGTGGCCGATATTAAGGAAGAAATTCCGGCGGCCGCAGGCGCAGGCGCAGCAGGCATGGGCGGCATGTATTGATAATCGGCTGAATAAAACCGAAGTCGGCTCGCAGTTTTTCTGCGGGCCGATTTTTGCGCTTAGTTTTAGCACTGGTTTTTGTATTTTCCGCCTTCTCGGTGACACAATATGTTTGCCGAAAAAAGGGCGGTTTACGGTGTGTATATGTTGACTTTTTAACGGCAAGTTGATATAATTTGCGTGATATATTTTTGAATTATTCGGTATAACTGAGGGTAGATTTAATGTCTTTTATCAAGAGATGTTCATATATAGCGGCGGCAGCGGCGCTGGTGCTGTGCGCTTCGTGCGGCACTCGGCAGTCAGAGTCATCATCCACTCTGTCATCGTCTGTATCGAGCAGTCAGTCGTCGGCAGTCTCGTCGGCCGCTGAAACGCAGACGCCAAAGTATACGCTTGGCAACAAGTATTATAAATCCGATGTTTGGCGCAGCGTGCCGCTTGTCACCGCAAACGGCGCGGCGCGGTCGATGTCGGGCGAGGGCGGAGTGACCGTCACCGACATTGCTTTCGCCCCAAGCAACGGCAAAATTGTCTTTGCCGCGACCGAGAGCGGCGGCATTTACCGCTCAAAGAACGGCGGCGCAAAATGGGAACCGTGCAACATCGGCTTTTCTGCGGCCGGTGCCTCCTGCATCGCGGTCGACCCGAAAAACAGCAACCGCGTGCTGGCTGTGGGCACCTCTTTTGAGGGGTGCGAGCAAAACGGACTTTATCTGTCGCTTGATGGCGGCTCAAGTTGGAAACAGGTGCTCAGTTGCCCCATCGGCGGCACCGAATTTAGAAATCAACTGGCGTACGATGTGTCGTCATACAGCGCAGGCAAAAAACTGACGGCCACTGTCTATTGGTCGCGCGAGGGAGACCTCGGCGCTGACGGCACTACCGCTGAGCCATCACTGTACAAGTCGACCGACGGCGGCGCAAGTTGGAAACAGATGGCGAACACATCGGCGGCCGGCGGCTGCGAGATAGCCGTTGTCCGCTCGAGCGGCGATGTGCTGTGCGGCAGTTCGGACGGCCTTTACAAGTCGACCGACGGCGGCAACACCTTCAAGATGATACTCGACAAGCCGGTCGCGTCTGTGTGCGTCTCGGCCGCAGAGGCCAAGAGCGCCTTTATTCTGATTGCCGACGGCCTATACAAATCGACCGACGGCGGCAACACTTTTACGCGAGTTGGAGACAGCACATCCGCTCAAAATGCGCGCAGCCTTGCCGTCAGCGACTTCGACGCCGCGGTAATGGTACTGCAAAGCAGCAGCGGGACATCCTATTATTCCGCCGACGGCGGCAAGAATTGGCAAGGGTCGGTCAAGGACACTTCCGGCAGTTTTTTGCCCTATGTGCACCGCACTGCTGTTTTTGCACTGCACCCCACCGACAAAAATGCGGTGCTGACCACAGGCGGAGATTACATCATGAAATCAAAGGACGGCGGCAGGCGGTATACTCTGTCAAACAACGGAGTTTGCGGCAACTACGGCGCCGGACAGATCAGCCATAATATAAACAATAACAACCTTATATATATTCCGTCGCAGAATTACAACGGCGCATATTCGACCGACGGCGGCAAGGTGTGGAACTACATTCAGTGGTACAAACCGGCCGGCGGCAACACCTACGGCGGATATGTGCTCAACAAGAACACGGTCATAACATGCCTGCGCGACACCGACAATGTTTACAAGGGTGGCGATGTCTATTATATAGCCGCCACATTTGACGGCGGCCGCAATATAAGCGTGTTCACCGACTGCTTGGTCAATTCGGGCCAGATGACCTGTGTCACCGGCCTCAAGGGCAATGACAAGGTGGCCTTTGTCGGTGAGTGGCGCACCGAGGACGGCGGCAAAACATGGGATAATATGTCTGGGTGCAGTAATGTGCTGACATATAACTACCGCACCGGCGCGCTCATAGGCAGCTATAACAACACGGTCGTGACATCGACCGACGGCGGCAAAACCTGGAAAAAGATGGCCGCCTGCGACAGAAATATAATTGATGTCGCATACAACGCCGACAAAGGCACACTGTATGTTGTCACCGTAAGCGGCCTTTTTCGCATGGAGAAGGGGCGGTCGGTTTTTGAGCACATCAGCATCGGCGCCGTCGGCATACGCAGTGTATGCGTTGACCCCGCCCACAGCGGAGTGGTCTATATTGGGTGCAGCGGCGTCCGCTCGCAGAGTGATATGTCGGTACTGCGCTCAAGTGATGACGGCTTGACATGGACCAACCTGACGCGCACGGCCGGCGACAAGCGCAGCGGCGCCGACGGCGGGCGTGAGGCGCTGTCGGTGCGCGTTGACCCCAAGACAGGGGAGTTGTGGGTGTCGACGGCCGGACACGGCGTTTGGAAATTGCCGTATATGTCTGATAAAACGGCCAAATAAATGTGTTGATTACCGCTTCGGCGGATAAATAGAGGTGTTATTCTATGACAGACAAGTATTTACAGTATGTAAAAAGCAAGTATCTGGACGGACATTCTGACGGGCCTTATTTTGACACCGATGTATGGGTGCCGGTTCCGCTCATCGGGAAAAAGCAGCGCGATGAGGGCTACACCGGCGGCGAGGGCTGTCAGTGGTGCGAGCAGATTGTGTTCGACCCGGTGGACGGACACTACGCGCTGTTCGGCAATGACTGCGCCGGCATGTACCGCTCGGGCGATGAGGGCAAAACTTGGGAGAATGCCACCCTCGGCTTTATCGGCCGCAGTGCGAGCAATTTCACCATCGACCCCAATAACACTTCGCGCGTCTATTGCACCTCCGGACGCTCGGCCCGTGAAAGCACCGGCATACATGTGTCTGATGACGAGGGCCGTTCATGGGAGCCGCTCTTTATGAATCCGCACGAGCACGACCATGTCTACTACAAGCGCCTCGCCATTGATGAAACCTCTTTTGATGCCGAATTGGGCGTTAGCAGTACCGTTTACTGGCTCAGCCTTTGCATAAATGGCAAGGAGGATGAGCCGCACGGACTGTTCAAAACCACCGATGGCGGTGCCAGTTGGCACCTGCTGGATGGGACGACTGACTTTGCCGGCAACGAAATGGTCTGCGCCGCTAACGGATACCTTTACATACGCACCGCTGATGCTATATACCGCTCAAAGGACGGCGGCAGTACATTTGATAAAATATACGAGGGTGAGATGGGCTCTATATGTGTCATCCGCACCCGACCCGAGAGTGTTTACGCAATGGTCAGAAAGGTCGGCCTGATAGTGTCGCACGACTGCGGCGACCACTTCGAGGTCATGACCGAGGGCGAGTTTGACTATGAGTTTCCCAATCATCTCGCCGTTTCGCCCGCCGACCCCGACTACATGGTTATGGAGGATGACCACTATGTCGCAGGCGACAGCAATAACCTCTGGCGAATGGTGCAATATTACTCCCACGACGGCGGCCGCACATGGCACGAGTCGGAGCGCGACCGCAAAACCGGCTTCTTTGTGCCGTACAACCCCCGCCAGACCATAACTTCATTTCACCCGCTGGATAAAAACATCGCGCTGTCCCTCGGCGGCGATGCTATAATGCGCTCAACCGACGGCGGCAAGACATTTGTAAACTCGTCCGACGGCTATAACGGACTGTGCATCGGTGCCACGGCCAGTTTCAACGCCCACAACGGTAATCTGGTTGCCATTCCGGCGCAGGACTATAACGGCGGCTTTTCGGTTGACGGCGGTTATACATTTACATATGTAAAGTGGCTCGACAGACCTTGGGGCGGCCACGCATACGGCTCCTACTGCCTTGATGAGCAGACGGTCATATCCATATCCTCCAACACATGGAGAAAGGTGGGCGAGATGTTTGTTGCCGCTACATTTGACGGCGGAGAGACGGTAAATATCTTTTCCGATTGCAAAGTAAACTCCGACCGCTGCTTCTGCTGCGGCTCGGCGCGCAACAGCGATATCGCCTTCTGCGGCAATTGGCGCACCACCGACCGCGCCCGTTCATGGACCGAAATGACCGACTGCGACGCCGTGTTTAGTGCTGATCCGGTGGATGGCACTCTTGTAGGCGTTCACGGCACTACCGATGTGGTCATTTCGCGCGATGACGGCGCCTCATGGCAGGTGGTCGCGCAGTACAAGGGCGGCATACGCGACGCCGCATACAACCGCGACACCAACCGGCTGTTTGTAGCGCTTGATGACCATCTCTTTGAGGTTGACATCGAGACAGGCGATATGGTCGAGCGGGATACCGGCACAATCACCCTCGTCAGCGTCGCAATCGACCCCGTCAACAGCAAGGTTATGTATGTCTGCGGCAACAATGACTTCGACTTTAACTTCAACTCGGTAATGCGCTCGGTCGACGGCGGACTAACATGGTCGACCCTCAAGCGTCAGCCGGGCGACGGACGCACCGGCCCCGACGGTGCCAGAAAGCCGGGACTCATCCGCGTCAATCCGACCACCCGCGAGTTGTGGGCGTTTACCTGGTGCTATGGCGTATGGAAGATTGCTCCGCCCCAGGGATTTTGATGCAGTTAATTAGACCATATCACCAAAATAATTGGCTCTATTTTGGGCAATGCGTCAAACGGTTATCTCTTTACTTTGACTGATATTTGCTGTATAATTACATGTAAAGACTAAAGTTTTACGGAGGAAAATATTCATGAAGAACTTTGCTAAAATATTTTCGGCTGTTCTTTGTACCGCCATGATTCTTGCATCGTGCGGCGGAGGTGGACAGCCGACCTCGTCAGGCGCCGACTCGTCTGATACACCGGTATCGTCGGTTGCGTCCGAAACTTCATCTGCAGCCGCACCCACATCCAACAGCAAACTGTTCAGCACTGATGTGTGGCAGGCGGTGCCCATGGTCAGCAAGTCGATGCTGAACAGCGGTTACACCGGCGGCGAGGGTTGCCAGTGGCCGAGTTGCATCTCATATGACCCTGTCGAGGGCAAGTATGCCTACATGGGCACCGATGTCGGCGGAGTGTTCCGCTCGACCGACGGCGGAAATAATTGGGAGCCGTCTACAATCGGACTTGATACTTGCGGTGCCGTGGCTGTTGCGTCCGACCCCAATAACATCAAGCGCGTCGTACTCATCGGCTCATCCAATGACCGCTCGGGCGTATTTCTTTCGACCGACGCTGGCGAAACATGGGAGAGGGTGTATAAAACCTACCTTTCCCGCGCGCACGACTACCGAGAGCAAATTGCCTTTGACGAGTCAAGTAACGACAAGTCGCTCGGCGGCAGTAAGATAGTTTACTGGCTGCGCGCAAACGAGGAGGCCAATGTCATCTCGTCCAAGGGAATCAAAGTCGGTCTTTACAAGTCGACCGACGGCGGCAAAACTTGGAATCATGTCAGCGGCACCGAGAAATATGCAAGCGGCTGGCTGGCAATCGACACCAAGGGCAATCTGTTCATCGCCACAAAAAGCGGTATATTCAAATCGGCAGACAAGGGCGCTACCTTTAAGCAAGTGTTTACCACTGCCACCAACAGCCTGTGCACCATACGCACCTCAGGTTATCAGAACAATGTCTATGCCATGACCAATGATGGACTCTATGTGTCCACCAACAACGGCAACAGTTTCTCAAAGGTTACCACTAAAATGCCTGCAGGCGTATCTAAGAACTACACATATCTGGAAGTCAGCCCCCTCAACCCGAAGAAGATGATTATGCAGAATGACACCATGAGTATTGGCGCCGGTTATTCGGTTCCGTGCTACTATTCGACCGACGGCGGCAAGACTTGGAATCAATCGACAACCGACACAACCACCAATGTTTGGGCTCCGTACAATGTCCGTCAACGCATGTCGTCATGGAATCCCAAGAAGGAAAATGAAATTCTCACTTTCGGCGGCGACCTGATTTACAAATCGACCGACGGCGGCAAGACATACAAAAACTCATCTCAAGGTTACAACGGCATATTTATTGGCAGCAACTTTTCCTTTAATATCAACAATCCCAAGTTGGTGGCTATCGCCAGCCAGGACTACAACGGCGGCTTCTCGACCGACGGCGGCAAGACATGGACATATGTCAACTGGTCAGGCGCGGGCTGGGGCGGTTTCACCTACGGTGCATACGCCCTGACCGAAAAGACCGTTGTCACCGGCGTGTCAAATAATTGGGCGACCAGCAGCGACAGCGTTTTGACCATTTGCGTAACTTTCGACGGAGGCAAGACGGTTGTGCGCACCGGTTGTGTTGTTGAAGGTGCTAAAGTGGCCATCGGCGCCAAGGGCAACAATAACATCGCCTTCTTCGGTGAGTGGAGAACGACCGACGGCGCCAAAACATGGGTCAAAATGGACGGCTGTGTAGGTGTTATGTACTGCGACTCTAAGACCGGCCGACTGTTCGGCGTCAACGGCGAGGCAGGCAAGTATGACATCGTTGTGTCCAATGACAACGGCGCTTCGTGGAAGGTCATATTCAAAAATGCCGGATACATTGATGACATTTGCTACAATAACAAGAGCAACAAAGTGTTCTACGCCGGCGGCGCAAGCACTATCAAGTACTTCAAGTGGACCGACGGTCAGGCCGAACCATCTTATATTTGGTATGATACAGGCGCCGGAGGTACATGGGGTGTTTGTTGCGACCCGACCAACAATGACATCATGTATGCGACTATGCACACGGTTGATAATTATGACCGCCAGAATGTCATTCGCTCGCTCGACGGCGGCAAAACATGGACCGGCCTCTGCCGTGAGCCGGGCGACGGACGCACCGGCCCCGACGGTGCCAACCAGGCCATGCGTTGCGAGGTCAATCCGCTTACACACGAGTTGTTTGTCGCCACTCACTGCAACGGAATGTGGAAGATTTCAGGCCCTCCGTCTGAGTATCTGAAATAATCACAAAATTTAATTTATGCACCATCTGCACAAAAGCAGATGGTGCATTTTGTGCATTGCAACAGTTTTGAAATTAGCGGTTTACTTTTATTATGTGCACATGTATAATTAGTATAGCACAATCGGCTTTAAAGGCTAAAAACACAAAAAGGAGATGCATCATTGTGAAAAGAATTTTGACATCGGTCATTCTGCTTACGATGGTCTTTGCGCTGGCACTGTCGGCTGCTTCCTGCAAGAGCAGCGGCACAAACACCACC
>JAQXHB010000021.1 GCA_029007015.1 Bacillota bacterium
AACGGCAAACTCTGCCTCGAGGAGATTTACCGGTTTGAAAACGGAATAAAAAATGAGAACGGCACCCTTACCTGGGACACCGAAAACCTGTTCAGTCATGTCAAAAGGGGCATTGCCCGATGCAAGGATATCGGCAAACTGCCCAAAACCGTAGCCATTGACACATGGGGTGTCGATTATGTGCTGCTGGACGAAAACGAGAGGGAGATTTATCCTGCCGTCTCCTACCGCGACAGCCGTACCAACGACGGCGCCGCGGCTGTGTCCGCAGTAATTTCGCAGTCCGAACTTTACCGGCGCACGGGCATCCAAAAGCAGAATTTCAATACCGTATATCAACTTTACTGCGACAAAGAGAGCGGCAAGTTAAAGGGCGCAAAACACTTTTTGATGATGCCCGAATACCTCTCGTTCAAGTTGACCGGCGTGATGAAAAACGAGTACACCAACGCCTCTACCACCAATCTCGTCGACGCACAGACCAAACAGTGGGATACCTACATTCTCGACAAACTGGGATTGCCGGCCGATATCTTTCTGCCGCTTTCGGTGCCGGGCACTTCGGTCGGCCGCTTCACCGATGAAATACGCGGCGAAATTGGCTTCGACTGCGAGGTCATTCTCTGCCCGTCGCACGACACGGCGTCGGCCGTTGCCGCCTGCCCGATTGATGATGAGAGCGTCTACATTTCCTCCGGCACATGGAGCCTCATCGGCACCGAAAACACCCAGCCGGTCTTGAGCGAGGACGCGCTGGCCGCCAACTTCACCAACGAGGGTGGCATCGAATACCGCTTCCGCTTTCTAAAGAACTTCATGGGCATGTGGCTGCTGCAAAATATACGCAAAGACATTGATAAATCGCTCTCATACGACCAGATGATGCAACTGGCCATGGACAGCGATTTCACCGATAAAATCGACCCGAATGCGCCTTGCTTTGTGGCGCCCGACAGCATGATAGATGCTGTCAGAGGGTATCTCGGCCGGCCCGACCTGCCGCTTGGCGATGTGATATCCAGTGTTTACCACTCACTGGCCGCCTCGTACAAGACGGCGGTTGATGAAATCGAGCGCATCAGCGGCAAGCAAATCAAATCGGTACATATCGTCGGCGGCGGCAGCAAAGACCGCTATCTCAACCTGTTGACGGCGCAGTACACCGGCAAAAAGGTCTACACCGGCCTAATGGAAGCAACGGCAACCGGCAACATTCTGTCCCAGATTATGGCCGACAAAAATATTGACCTGACCGAAACGAGAAAAATTATCAAAACTACATTCGAAATCAAGGAGGCAAAATAATGAGTCGATACAGTGAAGCAAAAGAAATCTATGCCGCATACGGTGTTGACACCGAAAAGGCACTCGACACGCTCAAGAACATTCCCGTCAGCATTCACTGCTGGCAGGGCGACGATGTGACCGGTTTTGACAGCCGCGAGAGTCTGTCGGGCGGCATACAAACGACCGGCAACTACCCGGGCAAGGCCACGACACCTGAACAACTGCTGGCCGATATCGACAAGGCGTTTTCGCTCATGCCCGGCAAAAAGAAACTCAATCTTCACGCCAGTTACGCCATTTTCGGTGATGGCGAGGCGGTCGACAGGGACAAAATCGAGCCGAAGCACTTTGAGCAGTGGGTGACCTTTGCCAAAGAGAGAGGCATCGGCATCGACTTTAACCCGACCTTTTTTGCTCACCCTATGGTCAAAGATAATCTGACCCTTTCGTCACCCGACGAAACGGTGCGCACCTATTGGGTCAACCACGGCAAGGCCTGCCTCAAGATTGCCGAGTATTTTGCGACTGAAACAGGCGTGCCCTGCGTAATGAACATCTGGATTCCCGACGGATACAAGGACATTCCCGCTGACCGCCTCTCACCGAGAGCGCGCTTCAAAAAGAGCCTCGACGAAATATTGTCGGTACCCTACGACAGGTCAAAAGTGTATGTCACCCTCGAATCCAAGGTGTTTGGAATCGGGCTTGAGAGTTACACCGTCGGCTCGGCTGAATTTTGCCTCTCCTATTCAGATAAAGCAGGCATCACTCCGCTGATGGACAACGGTCACTATCACCCGACCGAAGTGGTCAGCGACAAAATCAGTTCACTGCTGCTCTTCAATGAAAAAATCGCCCTGCACATCACTCGTCCCGTACGCTGGGACAGCGACCATGTGGTGCTCTTTGACGACGAGACCAAAGAGATTGCAAAGGAAATCGTCAGAAATAACGCAACCGACCGAGTCTTTATCGCGACCGACTACTTTGACGCAAGCATCAACCGCATCGCCGCCTGGGTGACCGGCATCAGAAGCGTGCAAAAGGCACTGCTGTTTGCCCTTTTGCAGCCAAACGAAAAACTGCAAAAGCTGCAAGACGAAAGCAATTTCACCCAGTTGATGGCGCTGTCTGAGGATATGAAAACCGCACCGCTCGGTGATGTGTGGGCAGAGTACCTCCGCCGTGAAGATGTGCCGGCCGACTACATAAGCGAAGTGGCAAAATATGAACAGGAAGTTTTGGTGAACCGCAAATGAAAGACATTTTGACCGCTCCTTTCGTTAAGGAAATGAAAAACACGACCGCCAACATGTACCGCCTCGGCTGGGACGAGAGAAACGGCGGCAACATCAGTTACATGCTCGATGAAAGCGAAGTTGCCGAATACCTCGATTTGAGTCAGGTTATTCGCACCATACCGACCGGCTTTGACGCAAAGCCGCTCATCGGCAAAATTTTCATCGTCACCGGCACCGGCAAATACTTCAAAAATGTCCAGGACGACCCTGAAAACAACCTTGGCATCATCCGCATTGCCGCCGACGGCACAACAGCCGAGTTGCTTTGGGGATACAAGGACGGCGGCAAGTTCACCTCCGAACTGCCCGCCCACCTCATGAGCCACATGGCGCGGCTGAAGGTCGACCCCGAAAACCGCGTGGTCATGCATTCTCACCCGACCAACACCCTTGCCATGAATTTCGTTCACGAACTGGATGAGAAAAAACTGACCCATACCCTTTGGGAGATGTGCACCGAGTGCATTGTCGTATTCCCCGACGGTGTGGGTGTGCTGCCGTGGATGCTCTGCGGCAATAACCAAATCGGCCAAGCGACCGCCAAAAAGATGGAGGAGTTCCGTCTGGTCATTTGGGGCATGCACGGCATTTACGGCGCCGGCAAAACCATGGACGAGACCTTTGGCCTGATTGAAACGGTGGAAAAGGCGGCGCAGATTTACATGCTGACGGCGCACATGCCGCGCATCAACACCATCAAGGACAGCGAAATGATGGAACTGGCCGAGGCTTTCGGAGTAGAGTACCGCAAAGATTTTCTCGACCTTTAATTGAATTTTTGTTTTAAGTCAGAGCCGCTCGGGTATTTTACCGAGCGGCTCTCATGTTGCGTATTGGCACATTTAATCTTGATAATGAGCGCAGTGCGTGTTACTATATTTACATATTATTAAAGGAGGCGCCACTGCTTGACCGGCTTATATGTTCATATACCTTTTTGCCGCTCCAAGTGCGGCTACTGCGACTTTTACTCGCTGGTCGGCAGCGAGAGCACAAAGGATGAATACACAGCCGAGGTTTGCCGTCGGCTCAAAAAGGTCAGCCGCTCGGCCGACACACTGTATATCGGCGGCGGCACGCCCTCTCAACTCGGCGGACAGCGCATTGCGCGCATCATTGATGCGGCCGCGCCCCTGCTGACCGCCGACGCCGAAGTGACCGTCGAGGCAAACCCGTGCGACAACATGGCCGCCTTTTTGCCCGATGTGGCGGCAGCCGGTGCAAACCGGCTGTCGTTGGGGCTTCAGTCGGCCAATGACAGCGAACTCAAACTGCTGACGCGCCGCCACCGCGCAGACCATGTCACAGCCGCCGTTGAGACGGCGCACCGGTGCGGCATCGACAACATTTCGCTCGACCTTATGATTGGCATTGAAGGGCAGACGGACGCATCATTGATGCGGTCGGTCGATTACTGCGCGGCTCTCGGCGTCAGTCATATTTCGGGCTACATGCTCAAATTGGAGCCGGGAACGCCCTTTTATGCACGCGGCGAGGGCTGTTTCCCCGGTGCCGACGACACCGCCGAACTCTACCTGCGCGCCTGCGAGCGGCTGGAGAAGCACGGCTATGACCAATACGAAATCAGCAATTTCTGTCGGGACGGCCGCCGCAGTCGGCACAACATGAAATACTGGCTGGGTGAGGACTACATCGGCATCGGGCCGGCCGCCCACTCCTGCACCGACGGCTCGCGGTACTACTTTGAGCGCGACATAGCCGCCTTTTTGAGCGGCGCCGAGCCGATATACGACGGGCCGAGCGGTGGCGAGGACGAGTACATCATGCTGCGCCTGCGGCTGAGCGACGGCATCCTTTTGAGCGACCTTGAGGAGCGGTTTGGAGCGGCCTCGGCCGAGCGTGTGCGGCGCGGCCTGCGTCGGCCGGCGGCCGGCGGTCTGGCCGCCTTTGACGGGGAGCGCGTACGCCTGACGCGGCGTGGATTTCTGGTGTCCAACAGCATCATTGCCGCCCTGCTGGGCTGAATATCCGCACAGCAAAAATCACAAAAGCCACACGCCGACAGACACGGCATGTGGCTTTTTTTGCACTGATAATTTATTTGAGCACGAACACGGCGTCGGCAATGGTTTTTTCCATAGCCTCGCGGCCGTAGGCGTCAACCTGCGCCTTGTTTTTCTCGCCGTGGGTCAGACAGCCTGCGCCGCCGATACATCCGCCAACGCACGCCATACCCTCGACGAAGTTGGCGTCCAGCACATTTTTGCTCTTTTTGAGCAGTGCGGTGCGGCACTCCTCAATGCCGTCGCAGGAGCAGACCTTGAGTTCAAAGTCGTCAATTCCCTGTTCCTTGAGGCCCTCCGCCACAGCGTCGGACAGACCGCCGCATCGGGCAAAAATTCTGCCGAAGTAAGAGGCGTTGTCCAGCACGCCCTCGTCAAGCGCGGTGATGTCAATATCGCGGCTGTCAAACAGCGCTTGCAGTTCCTCAAAAGTCAGAGCGGCGTCAACATACGGCTTGACCGCGTCCAACTGCACCTCTGCCTTTTTGGCAGTGCACGGGCCGATAAATACCACCTTGGCATTTTCGTTGGTCTCTTTGATATATTTGGCGATGGTCGCCATAGGAGAAAGATTGTGCGAAACGAAAGGCTCCAAACTGGGGAATGCCGACTTGATGTATGACACAAACGCCGGACAGCACGAACTGGTCAAGAAGCCCTTTTCGGCCAACTCCTTGGACTCGGACTGTGCAACCATGTCGGCGCCGAGAGCCGCCTCAACCACCGTATGGAAGCCCAGTTCCTTAATTCCGGTCACTACCTGACCGAGTTTGGCGTAGGTAAACTGGCTGGAGATGGACGGAGCGACCACCGCATACATTTTGTAGTTATTGCCCGACTGGCTCTTTTTAATCATGTCAATAACATTGAGAATAAACGATTTGTCCATGATGGCGCCGAATGGGCACTGATATACGCACGCGCCGCAGGAGATGCACTTGTTGTTGTCGATGCAGGCGGCGTTATCCTCATTGATGGATATGGCCTTTATCTTGCAGGCGTTTTGGCACGGCCTTTTGCGATTGGCAATGGCCGAGTAGGGGCAAACCTTGGCGCACTGACCACATTCGACGCACTTTGACTTGTCGATGTGAGCGACATGGTTGTGGTCAAACGAGATGGCGCCGCGTTTGCACACATCCTCACAGCGGTGTGCCAGACAGCCGCGGCAGGAGTCGGTAACCTCGTATCCGGCAGCAGGGCACTCGTCGCATGCAATGTCTATTACCTCGATAACATTGGGGTTGTCGGCATTGCCGCCCATGGCAATTTTGACACGCTCGGACAAAATTGCGCGCTCTTTATACACACAGCAACGCATGGTCGGCGTTTTGCCCGGAATGATAATCTTCGGTATATTCAAGATGTTTTCAAGGAGGGTGTCATTCCACGCCTGACGGGCCACCTCACGCAGTACCTTGTACTTCAAATGCTGTACTTTTGTATCAAATTTTCTCATGGCTCTAACTCCTTAGAAATAGCTGACTTTGATGCGTTTGCCCATCTTTTTGAGACATTCCGACAACTCCGACACCAAGTTCATCTTGATGTTAAATGTGATGGGCAAATCCGGATTCTGGTGTGCCGGATTGACGGCTCGGCCGACATAGAAGTTGATGTCGGTGGCCTCCTCAAACAGCAAGCGGCTGATAAGGGATGCTCCGTCCCGCTTGAAATTCCATGTTTCGTACAATTTGTTTTCGCCCAGATAGTCCTTGGCGTACTCCAGCACGCGGTTGACGGTGATGACGCCCTCGGTTACAAGGTCGACTCCCTCAATCTCGGCTATGGGAGGCACATCGCTGTGTTCAAAATTCAGGCTGGCCTTAATCGGCTTGCCCAGCCACTTGGCGGCGATGGACGAGGTGGTTCCGCCGCAGATGATATGCTTGCCCTGCTTTGAGAAAAACAGACTCATCATGCGGTCGCAGTCGTCGCGGTTGGAGGGCGGGCCGAACAGCATGTTCATCGGCTCGCGCTTGCGAATTTTCACCACGCACGCGGTAACATCATCGCCCGGCTTGTCGCCGTACAGTTTGTTGCACTCGTCCACCAGCATGGTCGACAATGTCTTGGCCGTGTAGCCGGCCGGCACGAGCGTCTCCATATATGCGGCGATATCGTCAAGCTTCCAGCCGAAGTTGTAGGCGCCGCCGATGCCGGCGTGCGGACAGCCGTCGCTCATGGCGATAAAGGTGTCGTCCTCGCGCAGTTTGACGGTTGAGCGATATATCTTTTTGCCGCCGATGTTCATCTCGGTTTTCGGATAGTCGCTCGCCTTGAAGTCGCGTATGAGTATGATATGCGGGTTGTCATACTGTATCAGTTCGGCCGTATCATTGTCGATAAGGTGAATGATGCTGAATGTGGAATACGCGACGCCGCGCACCGAGCAAACGGGCAGTGTCGCCGCGATGGTGGAAACACATTCCTCAAGCGGCAGGCCCTCGGCCATCATGGTGGAAATGATTTTGGAGGTCAGGGTCGACAGTATGCTCGCCTTGACCCCACTGCCCAGACCGTCGGCCAAAACTATGACAGTGGAGGTGTCACTCTGGTCGATGACATCAACATGGTCGCCGCATAGTTGTTCGCCGTAATGGTTGATGCTTTTATATCCGATATCGGCACACAAATCATTCATCAGCGATAGACTCCTTCAGTTTGGAGAGGGCTATCTTGGTCTCGGCGGCAGTTTCACCGAGCAGTGACGCAATCTCTTGCACAATACGCATCTGCTTATCAACCACCTTGTCGGCCACCTCGACCGTCTGACGGCTGATTTCCTCTTTCTTCTCGCGCTCGCTCTCCTCGTCGGTAACATCGCGCATGATGCAGATGAGCATTTTGCTCTCCTTATCGGGCACTATAGTCTGCTCGACATAGCGCTTGTATTCAGCCAAGTAAACGCGCTCGTTATATACGCCGCGGTTTTTTCTCTGCACTTCAATGAACACGCCCGGGTCCAAAACGCGAACCACCTGGTCACCGAGAATATCGCTCTCAGAGCGCAAATTCATGATGCCGAGGGCGGCTTTGTTAATCTGCTGAACTTCCAGTTGCTCGTTGAGCACGATAAGTCCGTTGGGCGTGTTTTTGACGATGGTGTCGGAAAAACTCTCGGCCTTTTCCTTCAAAAACGGCAGGCACATTGAAACCTCGGCCTTGCCCTGATAGATGGCGATGGCCTTTTCGCGGCATGTGTTGTAGCCGCATGTGCCGCAGTTGAGTTCCTGCTCCGGACGGAATTTACCCATTTGGCGCAGTATCTGCACAATCTCATCTTCGGTCGGCACAGCCGACTTGCGTTCAATGTGCTCAAATACCTTTTTGATGGCAGTCGGCTCCGGCTGGTCGACATCGAAGTCGCGCTTGCCGGCAAAATTGGACACCGCCATATAGTCGTGGATGGGACTGCGATGGTACTTCTCCATGACCGGACCGCCCACGCAACTACCGACACAGGCCGACATTTCAATGAAACAACGGTCGATTTTACCGCTCTCGATGTCGCGCAGGGCGGCAATGCAGTTGTCGGTGCCGTCGATGGCCATATATGTGTATCCCGGCTCATTTTGAGCCATGGTTTTGAGTATGCCGCCGGTGGTCGGGAAGAAACGCGCGCGGCTCTCATCATTTGGAATAACCTCTTGCTCCGGAGTGATGCCCTCTGCATTAAGCCAATTGGTCAGTTCCTCAAATGTGAGCACCGCATCGACGATGCCGGCGTAATACTCGGCCTCATCCTTCTTGGCCACGCACGGGCCGATAAACACCGTCTTTGCATTGGGTATGCGGCGCTTGATGTCGGCACAGTGCGCCTGCATGGGCGACATGACATCGGCCAGATAGGGCAAGGCCTGCGGAAAATACTTCTGTATCAGCAAATTTACCGAGTGACAGCATGATGAGATAACCACCCTGCGATTGTCCTCATGCAGTATGCGCTCGTACTCCTTCTTGACAATTGTGGCGCCTATGGCCGTCTCCTCAACATCGTAAAAGCCGAGTTGCTTAAGGGCGGCGCGCATTGAATCAATGCCCACTCCGTCATAATTGGCTATGAATGACGGCGCCAGGCTGACCACAACAGGGTCGCCGTTTTGCAAAAAGACACGCACTTTTTCGGTTTCGTCAACTATCTGCTTGGCGTCCTGCGGGCATACAACAAAGCACTGGCCGCACAAAATGCACTCATTGCCGATAATGCGCGCTTGGTTGCCCGAAAACCGTATCGACTTGACCGGGCAGTGCCGTATACATTTATAGCAGTTTTTGCAATTGGATTTTTTTAATGTCAGACAGTCGGGCATAATCAACTATTCCTTTCGGCACTGAGTCTCGGCACAATATTGGTGTCGAAAAACTCCTTGAAAGTTTCCGGCGTGATGCCGGTGAAAATATCGTCATCAACCTGAATGGTTACACCAATGCGATTGCACCGACCGGTACAAAAACTACCGGTCAGCACAATTTCATCATCCAGGTGATTTTCTGCAATGGCGGCTTGGAACATCTCAACGATTTTTTCCGAGCCCTTTAGGTGGCAGGAGGAACCTACACATATCTGGACGATTAGCATTTTGTTATACCCTTGCTTTGATGCTGTTCTCGAAAAATTCAGCCACATTCTCGGGGGTTACCGAATGAAATTCGTCATCAACATTTACGCAGACGCCCTGCTGACACTTGCCCATGCAGAAGGTTCCGCCGAGTTCAACCTTATCGCCAAGGCCGTTCTCGCCAATGAGATACTGCAACTGCTCGACAACCTGACGGGACCCTTTGATATGGCAGGAAGAACCGATGCAAACTGTAACTTTCATTATTTTATTCTCCTTATTCGTAATCTACGACATCCACCCACGAAAGCAGGAACTCGCGCTCCTCGGGCTTGCCCTTGACCGACTGCGAAGCCGCAACGATGGGCAGCCACTTCTGCACATACTGCTTGGCAGTATTGCTCTTGTCGCAGAACAGTTTCATATACTTGTTGGCGCCGTCAATGTCGCCGCTCAGCCAAAACAGGAGATATGTTCTGGCGGCGTCAGCC
This sequence comes from Bacillota bacterium, assembly GCA_029007015.1. Classification (GTDB taxonomy): domain Bacteria; phylum Bacillota; class Clostridia; order Oscillospirales; family Acutalibacteraceae; genus SUG1189. The sequence goes on from JAQXHB010000021.1 coordinate 9,666, forward strand.
GAAGCGTTGCCCTGAGTGGCATGCGACCAGTCGAGGATGTACGGCTTGCCGTCATCGGAGATGATGATGTTGGAGGGATTGAAGTCGCCGTGGCAGACCTTGTTGTGGCGCGGCATGCCCTCAAGACGGGTGTGCAGGTCATAACGGGTGGTTGCGTCGAGGTCGGCCTGAGCGATTTTGCTGTTCATCTTGTCCTTCAACTTGTTAAGTTTGGGGCAGGTCTTGGCCTGAACGGTCAACTGCAGGTCAACTAACATGGCCAGATACTCGTCCTTCTTGTCGGGATTTTCCTGCATGAGTTGGGCGAGAGTCTTGCCGCTGATGAACTCGGAAACAATGGCCCAGTTGCCGTCAATCATGGTAACTTCGAGAATCTTGGGAATGTTCAGACCGGTCTCCTCGATGCGCGCCTGATTAAGTGCCTCGTTGAGTATGTCGGCCTTGGAATAACCTTGATGAAAAACTTTAATGCAGCGGTCGCCGTCGCGATATACTGTTTTGTCGTTTCTGACCGCGATTACTCTGTCCATTTTCATATTAGTTCTCCCCCTTATAAGTTCTTGTTGATGCCGTTTTTGGCTCTGCGGAATGCTTGCTTAACATCGGTGGCGTCTACGCCGGCGGCAACCTGGCTGGCGTTAGGCTTGTCATTTTCTGTAAATTTCTTGCCGTAGTAAGCGTTGAGATACATCTGTTTAATCTCGCTCATGAGCGGATAGCGCGGATTGGCGCCGGTGCACTGATCGTCGAATGCCTGCTCAACCATGTCGTCCAGACGGGCAAGGAAATCCTTTTCATCGGGGACATAATCTTTGATGGTCGGCTTGATGCCAACTTTGGCCTTGAGTTGGTCAATCTTCTTAATCAGGTTTTCAAGTTTCTCCTCGTCGGTCTTGCCGCCGCAGCCGAGATAGTCAGCAATTTCGGCATAGCGCGCCAAGGTGTGCGGATGGTCATACTGCGAGAAGGTGCCCATCTTGGTCGGCTGCTCGCAGGAGTTGAAGCGAAGCACCTCATCCATCATGAGTGCGTTTGCGATGCCGTGCGGGATGTGGTGGAATGCGCCCAGTTTGTGAGCCATGGAGTGCATTACACCGAGGAAGGCGTTGGCAAATGCCATACCTGCCATGGTGGCCGCATTGGCCATCTTCTCACGGGCCTCAACATCATTCGGGCCGTTGTCATATGCGCGCGGCAGATACTCAAAGATGGTCTTGAGCGCCTTGAGTGCCAGACCGTCGGTGTAGTCGGTCGCCATAACAGAAGCGTAGGCCTCCAGTGCGTGCGATACCGCGTCAATACCCGAAGCGGCGGTCAGGCCCTTGGGGGCTGACATGTGGAAATCGGTGTCGATGATGGCCATGTTGGGCATGAGTTCATAGTCGGCCAGCGGATATTTGATGCCGGTCTTTTCATCAGTGATAACGGCAAAAGGCGTAACCTCGGAGCCGGTACCTGCCGATGTCGGGATGGCGATGAAATAAGCCTTTTCGCCCATCTTGGGGAAGGTGTAAACACGCTTGCGGATATCGCAGAAGCGCATGGCCATGTCAGCAAAGTCAGCCTCGGGATGCTCATACAGCACCCACATAATCTTGGCCGCATCCATTGCCGAGCCGCCGCCCAGAGCGATGATGGTGTCAGGCTTGAAGGTTCTCATCAGTTCGGCGCCGCGCTGTGCGCAGTCAAGTGTCGGGTCGGGCGCAACATCAAAGAAGCAGGTGTGTTCCATGCCCATTTCTTCCAGTTTGCTGAAAATCGGCTGTGCATAGCCGTTGCTGTAAAGGAACTGGTCGGTAACGACGACTGCTCTCTTTTTGTTCATAACAGTCTTGAGCTCGTCGAGCGCTACGGGCAGGCAACCCTTCTTGATGTAAACCTTTTCAGGTGCACGGAACCACAACATATTTTCCCTTCTTTCAGCAACCGTCTTGATATTTATGAGATGCTTGACGCCGACATTCTCGGATACCGAGTTGCCGCCCCATGAGCCGCAGCCCAGTGTCAGCGACGGAGCAAGTTTGAAGTTATAAAGGTCACCGATACCGCCCTGTGATGACGGGGTGTTGACCAAAATACGGCAGGTTTTCATACGGCTCTGGAACTCGTCCAGTTTGGCCTGTTCGGTCGTTGCGTCAAGATAGATCGACGAGGTGTGACCGTAGCCGCCGTCGGCAATCAGGTGCTCAGCCTTGTCAAAGGCATCTGCGATGTTCTTTGCGCGGTACATGGCCAGTACGGGAGAGAGTTTCTCGTGCGCGAACTCCTCGCTGAGCTCAACGCTGTCAACCTCACCGATGAGAATTTTTGTGCCCTCGGGCACGGTTACGCCGGCGAGAGAAGCGATGGTAGCTGCGCTCTGTCCGACAATCTTGGCATTGAGCGCGCCGTTGATGATGATGGTCTTTCTGACCTTTTCGATTTCTTCGCCTTTCAGGAAGTAGCATCCGCGGGCAGCGAACTCGGTCTTGACGGCGTCATACACCTTGTCCAGTACGATTACCGACTGCTCGGAAGCGCAAATCATACCGTTGTCGAATGTCTTGGAGTGAATAATCGAGTTAACGGCCAGAAGTATGTCAGCCGAATCATCAATGATGGCCGGTGTGTTGCCCGCACCGACGCCGAGCGCCGGTGTGCCGCTGGAGTAGGCCGCCTTTACCATGCCGGGGCCGCCGGTGGCAAGAATTATATCGGCGTCTTTCATGAGGGTGTTGGTCATATCAAGGCTCGGAACATCTATCCAGCCGATGATTCCCTCGGGTGCGCCTGCGGCAACAGCAGCCTCAAGCACTATCTTGGCCGCGGCAACAGTAGCGCCCTTGGCTCTGGGGTGCGGGCTGATGATGATGCCGTTTCTCGTTTTGAGTGCGAGCAGGCACTTGAATATAGCCGTCGATGTCGGGTTGGTGGTGGGGATAACCGCAGCAATAACGCCAATCGGCTCGGCAATTTTCTTTACGCCGTACGCCTTATCCTCCTCCAAAACGCCGCAGGTTTTGACATCCTTGTAGGCGTTGTATATGTACTCACTGGCATAGTGATTCTTGATTACCTTGTCCTCTACGATGCCCATTCCGGTTTCTTCAACAGCAAGTTTGGCAAGCGGAATACGCTGCTTGTTTGCCGCCGTTGCAGCAGCCAGGAATATCTTGTCCACCTGCTCCTGCGTGTAAGTTGCAAACTGGCGTTGAGCCGCGCGTACCGACTCAAGTTTTTCCTCGAGTCTCTCTACGCTGTCAACCGGCTGATATGCTTTTGTTTTCATGTTGGTTAGCCTCCCACTCTTTTCTTTGTTAATATTTTAACAAAATAATTATAAATACGCAATAACCAAAAAAGCATATGACATATATCAATTGGTATATACCACTTGCTTATCGGTATGTGCATACTGCTGTATTGACGCGGCCGTCCGCGAATGACTACATCTTAATATACTTTCGTTTTGAATTGCAAACCTCTGTTATAAATTGCTTGTCAAGCGCCGATAGTTTGTAGTCGCATTTATGTATCAGCATGTCCTTATACATTCTGCGGTTGTCGGGGCACTCAAACTGCACCAGGCCGTATCTCTCAAGTATCTTATCGGTCAGCGGCGACACCCACATAAAGGTCTGCGGGTTTTCGGCAAGCAAGTCAAATTGGCTGGCGCGCTCAAACAAATAGATGCGGCGGCCGATGTTGTCGGGCAGCTCCTCTTTCTTGACCTCGGCCAGCGTGAGGTTGGGCACGAAGGGGTCGGCGTGCGCTATCTCAATATAGGGCGTCAGATCGGAAAAGTGTATCTGCGGCAATTTCGCCAGCGGGCTGTCCTTGCTCACCGCGATGACATAGTGAAACTCGGCAATCAGTTCGTATAAAAGGCCCTTTTCCTCGAACATATCCTTGAAGTAGCGGTCATAGCTGGCGGCATACCTGATTATGCCCAGATTATATCCCGCCGTGAGAATGTTTTTGATGGCGCGCGAAGAATTGGTCTCTTTATAAAAAATCTCGGCCGACTCCGAGCTGATGGATTTTGAAAACTGGGCAAATGCCTCTGAAATATATGTGGCGCGCGGAACCGAAACGGAAAAGCGCTGTTTGACGGCCGAGCCCTCTTTGTATATATTTTCGACCGTCTTTATCTGGTCGAGTATCTGCCGTGCGTAACCGATAAATTCCTCGCCCTGCGGCGTAAGTTCCATACCCTTTGCCGAGCGGTCAAAAATGGTTATATCGAGGTCGGCTTCAAGTTCTTTTATGGCGCGGCTCAAGTTAGGCTGTGCGACCAAAAGCCGCTCGGCCGCTTTGTTTATCGAGCCGGCGTCGGCCACTACAACTGCGTATTTCATGTGCAGTATGTTCATGTTGAAGTCCCCTTTTTAAAATTGCCGCGAATACGGTTCAGCGTAAGTTGTTTTTAACATTTATAATTGTAACACAAATATTGCTCTGCCACAAGAGGTTTTCGGCCTTTAACGGCAAAACTTCAATGGTTGAAATCGGCAAGTTTTCATGGTATAATAGCATATTATGACCTACAAGGGGGCTTGCAGAGTGGAAACTCGTATAGAGCGTGACTCAATGGGCGAAATTGCCGTACCGGCCGACAAACACTGGGGCGCACAGACGCAGCGCAGTTTGCAGAATTTTCCGATTGGGTGGGAAAAAATGCCGCGTGAAATAATCACAGCCTTTGCGCGGCTCAAAAAAGCGGCGGCTCAGGCCAACCGCGAATTGTGTCCGGAGCGCATGACAGACCAAAAGGCCGACGCCATCGTCCGCGCCTGCGACGGCATCGCGGGCGGCCAATATGACGGTGAATTTCCGCTGGCCGTCTGGCAAACCGGCAGCGGCACTCAGTCGAATATGAATGTTAACGAGGTCATTGCCGGCATCGGCAACGAGGCCGCCGGGCGCAAACTGCTGCACCCTAACGACGATGTAAATATGTCGCAGAGTTCAAACGACACATTTCCGACCGCCATGCACATCGCCGCGGCGCTGATGCTGAAAGACCAATTGCTGCCGGCGCTGGACCGATTGAAAGGCACCTTTGAGCGGCTGGAGCACGACAACCGCGGCATTATCAAGAGCGGCCGCACCCACCTGCAAGACGCCGTACCGATATCATTTTCGCAGGAAATTTCGGGCTGGAGGGGTATGCTGGAGGTCTCGCGCCGGCAGATAACGGCCGCCATGGAGGGGCTTGGCACCATCGCCATCGGCGGCACGGCCGTCGGCACCGGGCTCAACTGCCCCGACGGCTTCGCCGGGCTGGTGGCCGCGCGGCTGTCCGAGGATACCGGCTTTGCCTTTGCCGAGTCGGACAACAAGTTTCACGCACTCACCTCTGCCGACCGGCTGGTTTATGCGCACGGCGCGCTCAAGGCGCTGGCCGCCGATTTGATGAAGATTGCCAACGACATCCGCTGGCTGGCTTCCGGCCCGCGGTGCGGACTGGGCGAGATAACCATTCCGGCCAACGAGCCCGGTTCGTCCATCATGCCGGGCAAGGTCAATCCCACTCAATGCGAGTCAATCACCATGATTGCCGTTCAGGTAATGGGCAACGATGCGGCCGTCGGCATGGCGGCGTCGCAGGGCAATTTCCAACTCAATGTATTTTTGCCGGTCATGGCGTACAATTTTTTGCAGTCGGCTCGGCTTTTGACCGACGGCATGCTTTCGTTTGAGGAGCGGTGTGTCAGCGGCATAACCGCCAATGTGCCCAAAATGGAGGAAAATCTCAACCGCTCGCTCATGCTGGTTACGGCACTGACGCCGTACATCGGCTATGACAAGGCGGCCGATGTGGCCAAGACGGCCCATCGCGACGGCATCTCGCTCAAAGAGGCCTGCGTCAAGTTGGGATATTTGAGCGGTGACCAGTTCGACAGTTACATCCGTCCGCAGGAACTTATTTAAGGAAACAGAGGGGTCTCAAAATGGACATCAGAGAGGAATCACTTAAAAAGCATTACGAATGGCAGGGCAAAATCGAGGTGGTATCGCGGTGTAAAATCGAAGACCGCCGAGATTTATCGCTGGCCTATACTCCGGGCGTCGCACAGCCCTGCCTGGAAATTCAAAAATCACCCGATAAGTCGTACGAACTGACCCGCCGATCAAATTTGGTCGCCGTTATTACCGACGGCACAGCCGTGCTGGGGCTTGGCGACATCGGCCCCGAGGCCGGCATGCCGGTCATGGAGGGCAAGTGCGCTTTGTTCAAGGAATTTGCCGATGTCGACGCCTTTCCGCTGTGCATAAGGAGCAAAGATGTAGACGAGTTGGTGCGCACAATATATCTCATTTCCGGCTCCTTCGGCGGCATAAATTTGGAGGACATCAGCGCGCCCCGTTGCTTTGAGATTGAGGAAAAACTCAAAGCCATCTGCGATATCCCCGTCTTTCACGACGACCAGCACGGCACGGCGATAGTGGTTGCGGCCGCGCTGATAAACGCCCTGCGCGTTGTGGGCAAGGATATCGGCCGCGTCCGCGCGGTCATCAACGGCGCAGGTTCGGCCGGCATCGCCATTGGTCGGCATCTGCTGCAAATGGGCGTCAATGACCTTGTCATGGTCGACAAACAGGGTATCCTCTGCGAGGGCGATGACTCCCTCAACTCGGCGCACGCCGACATAGCCAAAACAACCAACCGCGGCCACATGACCGGCTCGCTTGCCGATGCCATGAGAGGCGCCGATGTCTTTATCGGCGTGTCGGCGCCGGGCGTTGTCTCAGCCGATATGGTGCGCTCAATGGCCGACGGCGCAATTGTTTTCCCCATGGCCAACCCGACGCCCGAAATAATGCCCGACGAGGCGCTGGCGGCCGGCGCCGCCGTGGTTGGAACGGGGCGCTCCGATTTCCCCAATCAGATAAACAATGTGCTCGCCTTCCCGGGTATATTCCGCGGCGCGCTCGAATGCAGAGCCAGGTGCATCAACGAGGAGATGAAGGTGGCCACATCATACGCTCTCGCCGCCATGATCCCCGAAGGGGAACTGCGCGCCGACAACATCATCGTCTCTCCGCTTGACAAGCGCGTGTCTCGCGTCGTTGCCGACGCCGTCATCGAAGCCGCACGCAAAACGGGCGTAGCCCGCGCATAAACCGGCACCGCCGACAAGCCCGACTGCACAAGGAGTATTCTCAAAACTTCTCTGTGTGCAGTCGGGCTTTTTATTGACAAACAATATGTAGCATGCTATGATGAAAATAAGGAGGGAGAGAAAATGAGAAGAATATTGTCTGTCACAATAGCACTCATCATGGCGCTTATGCTGGCCTCATGCGGCAAGGATGCCGACACCGCCAAATCAAGTTCATCGACAGTTTCGTCCACGGGCTTTGTCAAGCCTGAACAGTATGCATCCGTGCTACTCGTTACTATCAACCCTCAGTTCAAACTTTATTTGGACGAAAACGGAACGGTTTTGGCAGTTGAAGCGGTCAACGATGACGCAGAATCCATCCGGGACAGCATCAGTTTTGAAAAGCAGAACTTTGAAACGGTCATCAAGTCAATCGTGACCACCGCCAACGAAAAGGGCTTTGTCAAAGAGGACGCGACGGTCAATTTTGAAATTATCGAAAGCGCAGAGGCTGACACAGCCGTGGCCGACATACTTACCAAGGCACAGAAAACGGCCAATGACGCCGCCATTGAGTTGAAAATCGAAATCACCGTCAATATTGTCGAAATCAAAGACAACGACACCTCGTCTGCGACCGCTTCGGTCAGCAGCGCGGTCTCATCAGCGCCTGCGCACACGCACAGTTACGCCGCCGCCACCTGCACCGAGCCGAAGAAGTGCTCCTGCGGCGCTGTCGAGGGCAAGGCTCTCGGCCATAATTATAAGGACGGCGTATGCACGCGCTGCAAGGCAAAGGATCCGAACTTCAAGACGACATCGGTTCTCAATAAGCAGGGAAAATGGACTCTTAAATACCTGAATAAAAAGGAACTGTACTCGGTCAGTATGATTATTTGCAATTCCGAAAAAAATTCTGCAGGACTGGGAATCGGAGATTTGCTCAGCACACTGCCCCCTGATATGCAGAACGATCCCAATATTGGAAAATATTGCGAAAAATTTAACGGTGAATCCTATTATATCGGCAGAGGCACCGGGGATGATATTACAACGGTTAAGGAAGACGGCAACACCGTGACTCTGACCGATACAGAAGGAAACAAACTTGTGCTTACAAGAACCGGCGAAAACACGCTGAAATGCACCTCTGCATCGGATGTTTTTGCCGATATTGACGGAATACCCGTCGGCTCGGTATTTACCTTTGTAGCCGGCTGATGTGCCTTCGCACAGCGCAAAGATCATAACAAGCACCTGTTCTGCAGCGTGTCCTTTGGGACACGCTGCAGTTTTATTTATGCAAAGGGAAGTGCCTCAACGACGCGTCTGCGTACCGAGGCACTTGACCGGCGGAACATAAAGCACAACATCCGAACCCTACTCGGAGTTCGGATGTTGTGCTTTTTGGTGGAGACGAAGAGGATCGAACTCTCGACCTTACGGATGCGAACCGTACGCTCTCCCAGCTGAGCTACGCCCCCATATGAGCCGCCGAAACCGGCGGCGTGAAAAAACTTTACTTTATGAAACGGCCGATATTCAATGCCGTTTCGTAATAATAATCAAACGAGTCGATATCACCGAGGAAATTCGGGTCGGTAATAGACATGCCGATTGCAAACACAAAAAAAATCAAAATCAAAGCGCCGATGCCCAGGCTGATACTGCCGCAGATAATGCCGGCCAGCGATTTCGGCCCCTTGACCTTCTTGCGGGCGGAAATGCCGAGGCACAGAGCAATGATACCCAGAACAACCATCAAAAAGCCGTACATGCCGCCGCAGAATATAATCGACACTAAACTGATGATACCGAGCGCCATCGAAGCCGAAGCGGTGCCCGGCTCCTGCGGTTTGGGCTGCGGAGCGTACGGGTTAAAGGGCGGCACACCGTACTGCTGTTGAGGAACACCGTACGGAGAAACAGGAGGAACAGCGCCCTGAGTCGGCGGCACAGCGCCTTGATACGGCGGGACTGCGCCTTGATACGGCGGGACTGCGCCTTGATACGGCGGAACTGCGCCCTGAGTCGGCGGAACTGCACCCTGAGTCGGCGGCACCGGAGAAACAGGTGCACCGTTGATGGGCGGTATGGTGTTGATGGGCGGAATGGTGCCCATCGGTTCGTTATTGGTCACATTGGGCTCGCCGGCAGGTGCACTGTCCTGCGGCGGTTGATAACCGGGTTGCAACGGAGAATAGTTCTGCTCGTCCATAAATCGTTCCCCCTCACTGGTGATAAAACAATTCTATCACGCTTTTGGCCGTTTTGCAAGAGATTTTATACCATTTGGACAGATTTTATTCAATACGCACCCCTCGCACCGCGGAGAGCGTGCTGTGCACACCGCTCGGCCGTGCAGAACGACGCGGTGGCAAAAGTCATTTGACCGCGCCGGGTCAAGCAGTTTTCTCAGTTGCATCTCCACCTTGACCGGGTCGCGCGTGTCGCACAGCCCCAGCAAGTTTGAGATGCGTATAACATGGGTGTCGGTCACCACGGCCGGCTGACCGTAAACATCGCCCATGATGAGATTGGCTGTTTTGCGACCAACGCCCGGCAGTGTTACCAGTTGCTCGAGCGAGTCCGGCACGCGGCCGTCAAATCGGTCGCGTATGGCGATGCACATGTTGACTATGTCGGCGGCCTTGGTTTTGTAAAGGCCGCAACTCTTTATGTAATCGGCCACCTCGGACGGGTCGGCCTCGGCAAAATCATCGACCGTGCGAAAGCGCTCAAAGAGTGCCGGCGTGACCATGTTAACGCGCTTATCGGTGCACTGTGCCGACAGCCGCGTCGCAATGAGCAACTCCAGCGGCGTTGTATATATCAACTGGCACTCGGCGTCAGGATATTCGGCCGTCAGCAGGCGTTCAACCTCGGCGGCGCGTTCTTTCTTTGTCACCGTAAATCACCTCTCAATCGGCTTGCCTGCCTTGCGGCGGCGCATCAGCGCAACGGGGCGGTCAAACCAATCGGCAAAGAGGCTGACAAGCAACAGCGCATAAACGCAGGAGGAGTCGCACAGCCCGATGTAGCGCATAATCATCGTCAGTATGCCCATCATAACACCCGACAGGGCGCGGCCGCCGGCCGTTGACGGCATGGTGCCCGGCTGAGCCGCCACAAACACGGCGCAAAAGACAGTTGAGCCGCCGAGCGTCTCATACATCGCGGACATGGCACGAGAGGAGCCGACGCGCACGAATATCAGCCCGAACAGCGCCAATGTTGTCATGTACGGCAGCAGCGAATAGAATGTGCGCGGGCGGCGAATGGCGATGTAAGCGGCGCACATTATCAGCACCGATAAAACGGTGGTGCCAATAGGCCCGCCGTAGCGGCCAAGCAACATCTCCAGCCCGTTCACAGCAGGTATGCGCCCCCATTCGACCGCCTGCAAAATGCTGGCCGAGCGCTCGGGCGCATTAACCGAAAACAGCCCGATGCCGCCGCCACCCGGAGCGGTGTAGTAGGACATCTTACTGCCGAAAACAAGAAACATTACCGCCAGAGCAAAGGCGGCGGAGCAAAATGCGTCGCGGCCGATGAATTTGACCGACAACTCCCTGACAGCAACGGTCAGGGCCGCGCCGAACATGGGCAGCCAGTAGGGCGCTGACGCAGGACAAAACAGGGCAACGCTCAGCGCCGCGCTGACGCAATAGAGGTCAGCGGCGCACATATTCCGGCGGCGCACATAGCAAAAAGTCAGTTTTACCATCAGAGCGGCGACAACCGACGCCATACACATCATTATAACGCGTGCACCGTAGTAGTAGGTGGCAACAAGTATGAGCGGCAGCATGGCAACGACGGTGTCAATGCAAAACATCATGGCCGACATACTGCGCTTTTTATTATCTGCAATGCTGCTGTTCAAAAAACTTCAACTCCTTGCCGCGGACACAGTGGGCGCCCATGCGGA
>JAQXHB010000022.1 GCA_029007015.1 Bacillota bacterium
CTGTGCGTCTGACAGAGTTATCAGTTCAATATCAGAGCGACCTGCAAGGCGGTCAAATATTCGCAGTCCGGTTGTTCCTGCTTTTCCGTCAATAAATACTTTCTTCATACTATCCCTCGTGTATATATATTCATAATTTTCTGCATATATAATAGCATATTATGAATATTTATGCAATTATATTTTTATATTAACTAAAAGTTTATTGATTTTAAACAACTAATTTTGAACGCAGAGGCCCAAGTTATCCCATATTAACAAGTGCTATGTCAATAGCCGATGTATATATGCATCCATATTCACCACAGAGGTAATAGTTGTATAATTATAAAATTACTTCACAGGTTAAGGCAGCCTGTGAAGTAATGAGTCGGACCCATTTACGGATGCTCCTCCCCATTGCGGTAGGCACGCATAATATCCTTGAAAATCTCGCCGTTTGACGGCGGTGTCCAAGTGATAGCGTTGGCGCCGGCTTCGATAGTGGCCAAAATGCTCTCGTCAGTCGGGCCGCCGGTAGCGATAATCGGCACATGGGGATGGGTTGAACGGATGTAGGCAACAACATCGGGCGTGTCGGCGGCGGCAGACACATTGAATATATCTGCGCCCGCTTTAAGCCTGGCGTCAATGTCAACATTCTTATTGACAACAGTCACTACGACCGGTATGTCGATAGTTTCTGATACGCGGTAGATGGTATCATCGGTGGTGGGAGCATTTACAACGACGCCCATTGCGCCTTGCATCTCGGCGTACTGTGCCAAATTCTGCACCCGTTGTCCGCGAGTGAGGCCGCCGCCTACTCCTGCAAATACCGGTATATCCGCGGCCATAAGCAATGACTGAGTTATAATCGGCTGGGGTGTAAAGGGATATACGGCAATAATCGCATCGGCATTAACATTTCTGATAATGCTCAGGTCGGTCGAAAAGACCAGCGATTTGATTCTCTTGCCGAAAACTACGATGCCGCTGCACTCACGGATAACCTCGGGCACGCGCAGCGCAAACTTGCGCAGGGTTCCCTCAACAGCATCTGGTAGGTTTTTAGACATCTTACACCCTCCTTTCCCCCTATTATAACAAATCCTTTTACAAAAGTCATCACATTTTATTACAGTAATTATAAAAATATTGTGAACAGACATGTAATTGTGGTATAATTGTTAAAAGAGGTGAATTTGTTTGGAGCACACCGAGTTTATGGCTTTGCCTGAATTTATCCGCAACTACATATCATACACCGAAACGGTCAAAAACCGCTCGGGCAAAACTGTCAATGAGTATTACACCGATTTGCGCACATTTTTGCGATATCTGAAGCGAAAGTGGAACATGGTCGACCCGAGCACCGATTTTGAACAGATTGATATCACCGATGTCGACATTGATTTTGTGCGGCGCGTTACATTGAGTGATGTGTATGAATTTCTGGTTTACTGCAAAAATGAGCGCGGCAACAATGAACGCACACGCGCGCGCAAAGTATCGTCACTGCGGTCATTCTTTAAATACCTGACCGTCAAATGCAACCTCCTTGAGAGCAATCCTGTCGAACAACTTGAGTCGCCCAAGTCTCACAGCGTACTGCCGAAGTACCTTACGCTGGAGCAGAGTATCGACCTGCTCAACGCCGTTGACGGACCATACAAGGAGCGCGACTACTGCATTCTGACAGTTTTTCTCAACTGCGGTCTGCGGCTGAGTGAACTGTGCGGACTGAATGTAACCGACATTCGCACCGACGGCACCATGCGCGTACTGGGAAAGGGCGGCAAGGAGCGCATCGTCTATCTTAACGATGCCTGTCAGCGTGCGCTGGCCGAATACCTGGCGGTACGCCCCGTCGACGGTATTCCGGCCGAGCACAAACGCGCGCTGTTTTTGAGCCGCCTCAACCGACGGATAAGCAACAAGACTGTTCAGCACATTGTATATGAAAACCTCAAAAAAATAGGGCTGGATAATCAGGGCTATTCGGTACACAAACTGCGTCACACGGCTGCCACACTCATGTATCAGCAGGGCGGTGTCGATGTGCGTGTGCTAAAGGATTTGCTCGGCCACTCCAACCTGGGCACAACACAGATATACACCCATTTATCAAGCGAGCAATTAAAGGGAGCTGTCGACTCCAATCCGCTGGCCAATGTTAAGAAAAAGTAGCATTACACACAGATATACCGCCTGTAACCGCGTTTGGAGCGGTCAGGGCGGTATATTTTAATTTCGTTTGTAGGTGTTGCAAAGGCGGCCTATTGACTATCCAACAAAGACATTGTCAAAGTTGATGACGCAAAAATAGTGTTTATCCAGTGTCCACACCGCCTGCTGAATGTCGCCGCGCAATTGGTTGTCGGTGCGGCCGATACCGTACGGCACGGCAACATCGAAAATGAGATTGGTGCGGTTGACGCCGCTGACCATGCGAAAATCGTGTATGCTGAGTTGGCTGTTGATACCTTTGACCAATTCTGCCACTTGCGCCTTGACCTCATTGAGATGTTGGTCATCGGTGACGATGGGGTCCATATGCAGTACAAGTTCCACGCCCAAACGGGTGCCCACCTCGTGCTCGCAGTGGTCAATAATCTCATGCATCTCGACAACATCGCAGTCGGCTCTGACCTCGACATGCAGGGACGCGTACATTCTGCCCGGGCCGTAATTATGTATAACCAAATCGTGCATGCCGACAAACCCATCGTAAGCCATAACGCCGTCACGAATATCGGTCACAAGTTGAGGATCGGGCGCCTCACCGAGCAATGGGCTAAGCATTTCTTTGGCGGCGCTGTATCCGCCGTACATGATAAACACGGCCACGGCCGAGCCGACATATCCGTCGATATTGATATCGAACACGAGTGCAAGCAGAGAGGTAATAAGTACAGTCGATGTGGCTATCACATCGTTAAGGCTGTCGCGCGCGGTCGTCCTGACCGCCGAGGAGCGGATGGTGTTGCCAATCTTGCGAAAGAACAGATACATCCACAACTTAATCAGTATGGACACAATAAGAATAGATACTGTCAGCGCCGACGCGACTATCGCCGCCGGCTGAATAATTTTATCGACGGCGCTGTGCAGTAACTCAAAGCCGACGATGATAATGACCACGGCGACCAAAAAGCCCGACATGTATTCCATTCGGCCGTGGCCGAATGGGTGCTCCTTATCGGCCGGCTTAGCCGCAATTTTGAAACCGAGCAGTGTGACCACAGACGACCCCATATCCGACAGGTTGTTGAACGCATCGGCGATGATTGAGATACTGCCCGACAGCAGTCCGGCAAGCAGTTTGATGATAAACAGCAAGAGGTTGCAGATTATACCTGTAAATCCGGACAAATTGCCGTACGCAGTGCGCACGGCAGGGTCGCTTGTTTCACCGCTGTTTTTTACAAATAAGCGAATGAGCAGATTTGTCATATTTAGTCATCCTTAAAATTTTGACCCCTTAGCACCCTTTGCTCCAAAGGGCGACGCGCTGGTCAAAATATTTGTATCATAGGTAAATGTCAGGTTGGACTTTGCGCGGTAGCGCTTAAACCCAAGGTCTATCATTTCGTCAAGCAGTTGAGGGTAACTCTTGCCGGTCGCCTCCCACAGATAGAACGAGAGTGACCCCGGAATGGTATTGATCTCATTTACATACACCTTGTCATCATTTTGTGTATCAATCAAAAAGTCGATGCGCACAACGCCGCAGCAACCGAGGGCTTTGAATGTGCGGCAGGAGTAGTCCTGAATTTCCGCCTTCATCTGCTCGCTGATTTCAGCCGGCAGTTTGCGTTTGAGGGAGGTCATGCCCTTTGAGCCGCCCTTATCACCGGCAACATATTTATCCTTGTATGACAAAATTTTATCAGTCATCAGCGGCTCCTCACACTCAGAGGCGCGGCACTCATTCACATCTCCCAGCACCGAGCAATTTATCTCGCGCAGGCCGACAACGGCGCGCTCGACAAGCAACTTCTGCGAGAATGCACAGGCATTGTCGATGGCGTCAATCAGTTGGTCGCGGTTGTCAGCCTTGCTGATGCCGACGCTCGAGCCGAGATTGGCCGGTTTGACAATCATGGGATAACCGAACTTGCTTTCAAGATCGGCCACCAGCGAATCGCGCTCGACAGCCCAATCCTTGGCGTAGAATACCGTGTGACTAAGCACTGGGATGCCGGCCGCATCAAGCACATTCTTGAACAGTGATTTATCCATGCCCACCGCCGACGAAACCACATCACAGCCGACATAAGGCAAACCAAGCAGTTCAAGCCAGCCCTGCAAAGTACCGTCTTCGCAGTTGGTTCCGTGTACGATTGGGAAAGCAATGTCGATATCGGATATCTCGCGGCGCTTGCCAAAGCCCTTTTTATCTCTCTCTGTTATAACAACGCGCTCACCTTTGCGCTCGACAGTAACCTTTGTAAACGCACTCTCAAGTTGCTTCAAATCCTTAACACGGTAAGTATCAATGTCAGTCAGCCCGTCACCGCTGAGCAATTCACCGCCCTTGGTTATATAAACCGGCACGATATTGTACTTATCTTTGTCCATATATCTCATTGCCTGAACGGCCGAGATAACCGAAACCTCATGTTCGACCGATTGGCCGCCAAAGAAAACTGCAACATTCTTTTTCATATAATTGCCCTCCTATTTAGCATAATTGTCAGGTAAGTCATTTTCAAACAGCACAACTGTGTCAGCGTCGGTCATCGAGCGCAACAAATCAAGCGCATCTTTGAACATGGGCACCACATGAATGTGCTCGCCGTCATAGCCGGCCTCTTTTGCTCCGTCAACCAGCGGCAC
>JAQXHB010000023.1 GCA_029007015.1 Bacillota bacterium
CATCTCGCGTCTGTGCAATGACAACTCCCTTGCCGAGCGCCAGACCGTCGGCCTTGATGACCGTTGGGATAGGAGCGGTGTCGAGATATTTGAGCGCGCTTTCCATGTCGCTGAACACCTCGTACTCAGCAGTCGGAATGCCGTACTTTTTCATCAACTGCTTTGAAAAGACCTTACTGCCCTCAATGATGGCCGCAGCCTTGTTTGGGCCAAAGCAAGCAATCCCCTTCTCCTCCAGCGCATCGACACAGCCGAGCACCAGCGGATCATCGGGCGCAACAACAGCGTAATCTATTCCCTCGCTGACTGCAAAATCGACAATTTTGTCAATCTCTTTCGCGCCTATGGGCACACATGTCGCATCAGCCGCAATGCCGCCGTTGCCGGGCAGTGCAAATATGTCGGTGACCGCTTTATTTTCCTTCAGTTTTTTAATTATGGCGTGCTCCCGTCCGCCGCCGCCAACTACTAAAATTTTCATTTTTCTGTCCTCATCAATGGTGGAACAAACGCATGCCTGTAAAGGCCATGGTCATGCCGTATTTGTTACAGCAGTCGATAACAGCGTCGTCGCGTATCGAACCGCCGGGCTCCGCAATGTACTTGACGCCGCTGCGTTTGGCGCGCTCAATGTTGTCGCTGAACGGGAAAAACGCGTCAGAGCCGAGCGCCACGCCATCAATCGAGTTCAGATAGTCGCGCGCCTCCTCGTCGGTGAGAGGCTCAGGGCGGCTGGTAAAGTACTTCTGCCAGTTGCCGTCGGCACAAACATCCTCCTCGTTTTTGTTGATGTATCCGTCAATGACATTGTCGCGGTCGGGACGGCCGAGGCTGTCCTTAAACGGCAGTGCAAGCACCTTTTCATGCTGGCGCAGGAACCATGTGTCGGCCTTTGTTCCCGCAAGGCGTGTGCAGTGAATACGCGACTGCTGACCTGCTCCGACGCCGATGGCCTGACCGTCGACGGCATAGCAAACCGAGTTGGACTGGGTATATTTGAGGGTAATGAGCGCGATGATAAGGTCGCGCACAGCGCTGTCGGGCATATCCTTGCTGTCGGTGACTATGTTGCTGAGCAGATCGCGGTCGATTTTGAAATTATTGCGGCCCTGCTCAAATGTGATACCGTAGACCTGCTTGCGCTCGATGGCATCAGGCACATAGTCGGGGTCAATCTTTACAATATTATAACTGCCCTTGCGCTTTGATTTGAGTATCTCCAGCGCCTCCGGCTCATAACCCGGGGCGATGATGCCGTCGGACACCTCGCGCTTTATCAGAGTGGCTGTCGCAACATCGCACACATCCGACAGAGCCACCCAGTCGCCAAATGAGCACATCCTGTCGGTGCCCCTTGCGCGGGCATATGCGCACGCCAGAGGCGAGTCATCCAGTCCCTCGATATCGTCGACAAAGCAGGCCTTTTTCAGTTTGTCTGAAAGAGGGATTCCGACAGCCGCAGAGGTGGGGCTGACATGCTTAAACGATGTGACAGCCGGCAGGCTGAGAGCCTCCTTGAGTTCGCGTACCAACTGCCAACTGTTGAAAGCATCGAGAAAGTTGATGTATCCGGGGCGGCCGTTGAGAATCTCTATCGGCAGTTGACTGCCGTCGTGCATGTATATCTTGGACGGCTTTTGGTTGGGGTTACAGCCGTACTTGAGTTCAAATTCTTTCATTTTACGCTCCTTTATATGGTCAGTTCTGCTTTGACTTCTTCATCCAAATACTTGTTGATAATCGGATTGGCCACATTCTCAATAAACCGTTCAACCTGCGATACACTGCGGCCGATGTACTTCATCGGGTCGAGTTGCTCAAGTATCTCCTCTTTGCTCAGAGGGATACGCTCGTCGGCGGCAATACGGTCGATGAGGTCGTTTTGTCCACCCTCCAACTTGACCTTCGCGGCTGCTGCGTGGGAGTGCACGCGTATAATCTCGTGCAGTTGCTGACGGTCACCGCCGCGCTTGACCGACTCCATCATGATATTCTCGGTGGCCATGAAGGGCAATTTGTCCATAACGCGTCTGTTGACGACCTTTTCATACACAACCAATCCCGAGGTGACATTGATGTAAATATTGAGTATGGCATCGACAGCCAGGAAAGCCTCTGCAACGGCAATGCGTTTGTTGGCGCTGTCATCGAGGGTTCTCTCGAACCACTGAGTAGCGGCCGTCATGGCGGGGTTGAGTGCGTCGTTGATGACATATCGTGCCAGAGCCGAAATGCGCTCGCACCGCATGGGGTTGCGCTTGTACGGCATGGCCGATGAGCCAATCTGCGTTTTCTCAAACGGCTCCTCCACTTCCTCAAACGACTGAAGTATCCTCAGGTCGTTGGCAAACTTGTACGCGCTCTGGGCAAAGCCTGACAAAACGCCGAGGAAATAGGCGTCGGTCTTTCGCGAATATGTCTGACCGGACACCGGAACACATGCATCAAAGCCCATTTCATCGGCAATGAGCTGCTCAAGGCGCTCGACCTTTTTCTCGTCGCCGCCGAACAGTTCCATGAAACTGGCCTGAGTGCCGGTGGTACCCTTGGAGCCGAGCAACTTGAGGTTGCTGAGTTGAAACTCCATATTTTCAATGTCGCAGGCCAGTTCATTCATCCACAGTGTTGCGCGTTTGCCGACGGTAGTCAACTGCGCCGGCTGAAGGTGGGTATACGCAAGACACGGCATTGCCTTGTACTGCTCGGCAAAGTCGGACAGATTTTTCATCACCTGCGCCGCCTTTTTGATGACAATCTTTGCCGCCTCGCGCATGATGATGACATCGGTGTTGTCACCGACATAGCAACTGGTCGCGCCCAGATGAATTATCGGCTCAGCCGTCGGGCACTGCACGCCGTAGGCATAGACATGACTCATTACATCATGGCGGACAACGCGCTCGCGCTGTTCGGCCACATCGTAGTTGATGTCATCCTTAAACGCTTCCATCTCTGCAATCTGCATATCAGATATGTCCAGACCGAGCGCCTTTTCAGCCTTGGCAAGGGCAATCCACAGCCTGCGCCATGTCCTGAATTTGAAATTCTCCGAAAAAACTGCCTGCATCTCCTTGCTGGCATATCGTGTGGACAGCGGTGAGATATATCCGTCTTTGTTCTGCATAGTTACTTCTCCTCAGCGGTTTTTATTTATCAGGCGGTTGTCCTCCGCCAAAGTTTCAAGGTCGGTGTACCTGACATAGAGCGAGATTTTGTTGTTCTCGTCGAGTGCATTCCACAGAGGATCTGTAAACTCATCAATATCGTTAGGAATGGCCACGCGCTCGGGCTCACCCTGGAATGTCGGGATGGGGTTGCCGTCGCAGACATAGGTGTGAATGAAGTGGCCGACGCCGGCAAGCGCCGCATAAGAGTAGGTGTAGCGGTTGCAGGCAGTGCCGGCGCTGTCAGCGCTCTTTAATATGCTCATCTCGTACGAAAAATCGCCGTCGGCAAAATCAAGCATGCCGCTTATGCGCGGGGTGAAATTGGGTGCATCCGGCTCAAACTCGCGCGTCTTGAGGGCGCCGGCAAAACTGCCGCCAAGGGCGAGCGCGTTATATACCGTGTCGGTCTGGTCACCGTTTGTGACAATCAGTTTGCTTTTGTACTTTCTCATAGCAGCATAAATGATGAGGCTCGGGTCCTCAACCTTGCTTGCATCAAACGGCTCGGTAAACAACGCGCCGTCACGCTCAGCAAAGACGCGATTGCGACTGTTGGCGCTCCTGCCCATGATGAAGTAGGCTGTGCACGCCTTGCGGCCGTCCTGTGTCTTGCCGATGACAATACCGCGGCCGACATATGAGTTGCCGCGTATGAGTTCATCAATGCTGTTAACATTATATATATCCATTATCATACCTCCAAGTTTGCGTCCAAAATTTCGCGGCTGATTTTCTCGACCGATTTTGGCAGTATTTGCCACTCGGCCAGCCGCATAACCCGCTTCTGAAGTGTTTCGGGCGTGTCATCATCGCGCACCGATACCGCCTTTTGCATAATAATCTCGCCGCCGTCAGGTATCTCATTGACAAAGTGTACGGTTGCTCCCGTCACCTTGACCCCCTTTGCGAGGGCGGCCTCGTGTACTTTGAGACCATAGTAGCCCTGACCGCAAAAGGACGGGATGAGCGACGGATGCACATTTATGATGCGGCGCTCAAACAGGCGCGTAAACCTTTCGCTCAATATGCTCATAAATCCTGCCAGCACGATAAGGTCAATGCCGTTGTCGGTGATGAGGTCGGCAATTTTTTGCTCAAACTCATCGGCGCTCGCGCACTCTTTGCGCCGCACCACGGCCGATTTTATGCCGGCTTTTTCAGCCCGCACAAGGGCATAAGCGCCGGGATTGTTGGATATCACCAAACTGACAGTGCCGCTAAAGATGATGCCTTTTTTCTCGGCGTCAATAAGCGCCTGCAAATTGGTGCCGCCGCCTGATACGAGCACCGCAATTTTTGCCTTTGATTTATTCATCTGTCCGTCCCTCAAGGTCACATCAGACAATCTCAATTTTTTGCTCGCCGCTGACCACGCTGCCGATGATGTACGGTTGCTCACCGCAGTCGGACAGAATGTTCAGCGCCTTGTCCGCGTCATCGGCAGACACGACAACGCTCATGCCGACGCCCATGTTGAAGGTGTTGAACATGTCGCGCTCGCTTATTCCGCCGCGCTCGGCAATAAGGTCGAATATGGGCAGTACGCGTACGGCACTGCGCTCGATACGGGCGCACAGACCGTCGGGGATGCTGCGCGGAATATTCTCATAAAATCCGCCGCCGGTGATATGGGAAATGCCCTTAACCTTGACCTGTTCGGTCAAAGCCAGTATCGGCTTTACATAAATCTTGGTCGGTGTCAAAAGGGTCTCGCCAATCGAGCGGCCGCCAAGACGCTCAAGGGGCGTCTTGATGTCGCTGTTTTCGACATCGAACACCTTTCTGACCAGCGAAAAGCCGTTTGAGTGAACACCCGACGACGGCAGAGCGATTATGACATCGCCGGCAGTCATCTGCTTGTTGTCGATAATTTTTGACTTGTCAACCACACCGGTGCAGTAACCGGCCAGGTCATATTCGTCCACCGGATAAAATCCCGGCATCTCAGCCGTCTCGCCGCCGATAAGGGCCGCGCCCGACTGAACACATCCGTCGCAAACACCCTTTACGATGTCAGCGATACGCTCGGGAATATTTTTGCTGCACGCAATATAGTCAAGGAAGAAAAGCGGTTTTGCGCCGCAGCAGATGATATCGTTGACGCACATTGCAACACAGTCAATGCCGACCGTGTCATGCCTGTCCATCAAAAAAGCCAGTTTCAGTTTAGTGCCGACGCCGTCTGTGCCACTGACCAACACGGGGCGGGTAATGCCCTCTAAATCAAGTTCAAAAAGACCGCCGAAACCGCCCACATCGGAGCAAACGCCCTCGGTCAGGGTGGCCGCAATGTGCTTTTTCATCAGTTCAACCGCGCGATATCCGGCGGTAATATCCACTCCGGCCTCGGCGTAACTCTTGCTAAAACTGTTCATTTCATTCTTCTCCTCGTTCAGAAATTTTGCACTCGAAACGGTTTTTGTGCACTTTGGTGGGCACCTCTGTCGGGTATTGACCGCCGAAGCAAGCGGTGCAGTAGCCGCAGCCGTCGCCGCAGTTGGCAATGCGCTCAACATTTTCGGTGCTCAAATAGCCCAGCGAATCGGCGCCAATCATCTCGGCAATTTGCTCCACAGTGTGACTGCAGGCAACCAGATTGTCGCGCGAATCGATATCGGTGCCGTAATAGCACGGATTGATAAAGGGCGGCGAAGATACGCGCATATGCACCTCAGTGGCGCCGGCGTCACGCAGTAACTTTACAATTCGCCCGCAGGTGGTACCGCGAACTATCGAATCGTCAATCATAACCACCCTCTTGCCGCGGACAACGCTGGATATGGGGTTCAGTTTAATCCTGACTCCGTCCTCGCGCTGGCTCTGACCGGGGGAAATGAATGTGCGTCCGATATACTTATTCTTGATAAACCCAATGCCGTACGGAATGCCCGATGCGCGCGAATAGCCTATTGCGGCATCAATGCCGGAGTCGGGCACGCCGATAACGATATCGGCATCGACCGGGTGCTCCTGTGCCAGAAATTCGCCGGCGCGTATGCGGCTGTCGTGCACCAAACAGCCGTCAATCAATGAGTCGGGACGGGCAAAATATATGTACTCAAACACGCACAGCGACTTTTGAGCCTTGCCGCAGTGGGTGGTGATTGACTTGACGCCGTCCTTTGTAAAGACCAGTATCTCGCCCGGTTTAACATCGCGTATAAACCGAGCGCCGACGGCATCGAGTGCGCAACTCTCAGACGCGACAACATAACTGCCGTCCTTTTTCTGTCCGTAACACAGCGGGCGGAAGCCGTTTGCGTCCCTGACTGCGAGCAGTTTTGACGGCGACATGATGACCAGCGAATAGGCGCCCTTTATGCGGCCCATAGCCCGCTCAACCGCCTGCTCGATAGAAGCCGAGGTCAGCCGCTCCTTGGTTATGATATACGATATAACTTCGGTGTCGCTGGTAGTGTGAAAGATGGAGCCCTCCATCTCCAACTCCGAGCGCAGTTCATATGAATTAACGAGGTTGCCGTTGTGCGCCAGCGCCATGTGGCCCTTGCTGTGATTGACCACAATGGGCTGAGCATTCAGACGGCCGCCGCCGCCGGTAGTGCCGTATCTGACATGTCCGACAGCCATGTTGCCCTCACCGAGTTTGTCCAGCACATCCTTTGTAAAAACATCGTTGACAAGACCGACATCCTTGTAGTCGCGGAAAATGCCGTCATCGCATACCACAATGCCGCAACTCTCCTGCCCTCTGTGCTGCAGGGCAAACAAGCCGTAGTACGCGTCCGATGCGACATCGGAGACCGAATTTGAGAATGTGCCGAACACGCCGCACTCTTCCCTGAGTTTAGTCATTGTTGCCTCCAAACACGCGGTTCATCATTTCAATATAAGCATCCTCAACATTGCCGAGGTCTCTGCGGAAACGGTCTTTGTCCAGTTTCTCATGTGTGTCGCTGTCCCAGAAGCGGCAGGTGTCGGGCGATATCTCATCGGCCAGAACGATGGTGCCGTCTGACAGTCGTCCGAACTCCAATTTGAAGTCGACCAAATCGACATTGAGTTTCTTAAAGTAAACCTTCATGACCTCGTTAACTTTGAAAGCCATCTTCTTGATGGTTTCAATCTCTGCCTTGGTGGCGAGGCCGAGTGCCAGTGCGTGATAACTGTTGATGAGCGGGTCTCCCAGTTCATCGTTCTTGTACGAAAATTCGATGGTCGGCTCGTCAAAGACTATGCCCTCCTCTACGCCGTAACGCTTGGCAAAGGAGCCGGCCGAAATGTTGCGTATAATTACCTCAAGCGGAACGATAGAAACCTTTTTAACCAGGGTCTCGCGCTCAGACAACTCCTCTACAAAATGGGTGGGTACACCCTCTTTTTCAAGCAGTTGCATCATGTAGTTGGTCATGCGGTTGTTGATGGCGCCCTTGCCGGTGATAGTGCCCTTTTTCAGGCCGTTGAAAGCAGTAGCGTCATCCTTGTAGTCAACCAGCAAAACTTCGGGCTCATCGGTGGCGTAAACCCTCTTAGCCTTGCCCTCGTACAACATTTCTTTTTTTTCCATCGTTTTATCCTCCTTAAATTATATATCAGTTAAGTTCGGCCGCAATCTCGGCATCCTTTTTAAGCACCGCTTCGGCATCGCTTGCGCGCTTTTTGTCAAGTTTCTCGGCCAGTTGCGCATCGGTAACTGCCAAAATCTGAGCAGAAAGCAGTGCGGCATTGACAGCCCCGTTGATGGCAACGGTAGCTACGGGTATGCCTGAGGGCATCTGTACCGTTGACAGCAGGGCATCAATGCCGTCAAGTGTCTGTGATTTGCACGGTATTCCTATAACCGGCAGAGTGGTATTGGCCGCAATGGCACCGGCCAGATGAGCGGCCATTCCGGCAGCGGCAATGAGCACGCCAAATCCGTTATCACGGGCTGAACGCGCAAAATCTCTCGCCTCGTCAGGCGTTCTGTGTGCAGAGTAAACATGCACCTCGCACGGTATCTCAAGTTGACGCAGTGTGTCCACTGCCTTTTGTACGATGGGCAGGTCGCTGGCGCTGCCCATGATTATTCCAACTTTCTTCATTTTTAACCTCCTAAAAACACAAAAGGGCGCACCTAAACAAAGACTGTTAAGTGCGCCCAGACGGTCGGCAAAGAGGGGCTGTCACCCCGAAAAAAATGCTTCTGTTCCCTTGCAGTGCTCTGCAAATATCCGTCAGTTGCAGAAGCAGTTATCAACTTACATATAAAGTATAACAAATCCTTGTTTGCCCGTCAAGTCGCAATTAAGGCATTTTTTTATTTTTGTTCAGCCTCACAATAAAGGCACCTGTAAACCCTCTTATCTCCGTCAGTAAGTTTAAAAATATGCGGCAACTCCTGCTCTGTGGAGGTGATGCAGCGGGGATTGCTGCAGTGAATAACATTGGTCAAAGTGTCGGGCATATTGATGGTCTTTTTGCCCACAAGTTGGCCATCGCGTATCACATTGACCGTCGCAGACGGGTCGACAAATCCGATGACATCCAGGTTAATCTCGATATCCGCGTCAATCTTTATAATGTCCTTTTTGCCCATCTTGCGGCTGGGCACATTCATGATTATCGCAATCGGACAGTCCAGCCCATCAAGCCCGAGCAGATGGTACAGCCTCATGCCCACTCCGGCCTCTATGTGGTCGATAACAAAGCCGGTTTTTATGCTGTCAACATTCATATTTCAACCTCCAACAGTTTGAGAATCAGGGCCATTCGTATGAACTTGCCGTAATGTGCCTGCTTGAAGTAGCATGCTCTGGGGTCACGGTCAACGGCCGTCGATATCTCGTTAACCCTCGGCAGCGGGTGCATAATGCACATATTGCTCTTGGCCATACTCAGTTTGTCCTCGGTCAGAATGTAACTGTCCTTCAGCCGCAGGTACTCCTCCTCGTTAAAGAAGCGCTCCTTCTGCACTCGGGTCATATACAGTATGTCCAAATCACCGATGACCTCATCGAGCGATGTGCTCTGCTTGTACTCGATACCCTTATTCTTGATGTATTTCTGCTTGACAAAACTCGGCAATTTGAGTTCCTCGGGCGAGATGAGCACAAACTTGATGCCGGTGTAGCGCGAGAGGGCGCCGATGAGCGAATGTACCGTTCTGCCGAATTTGAGGTCGCCGCACATGCCCACGGTCAGGTTGTCAAACCGCCCCATTTCATGGTGAATGGTCATCAAATCGGTCAGCGTCTGGGTGGGATGATAGTGGCCGCCGTCGCCGGCATTGATTATCGGCACCGTGGTGTGGTCAGATGCCACAATCGGCGCGCCCTCCTTGGGATGACGCATGGCGATTATGTCGGCATAGCCGCTGACCACCTCGATGGTATCGGCAATGCTCTCACCTTTAACGGCCGAGCTGGACGCCGCCTCTGAAAAGCCCAGCACATTGCCGCCGAGCGACAGCATGGCCGACTCAAAACTCAGGCGCGTTCTGGTGCTCGGCTCAAAGAACAGGGTGGCCAGTATTTTGTGTCTACACGCTTCGTTATACCTGTCGGGACTTAACATAATATCGTCAGCCACAGCAATGAGCCGGTCAATCTCCTCCACCGACAAATCGAGTATGTTTATCAGATTTTTCATTTTGCCCCTCCAATCCAACTTTCATCAGACGGATTGTTGCGGAAGGCAATCAGTCGGGCAATGTCCTCTTTTTTGATATAACCTTCGTCGGCAGCCACCTCGGCAATGGCATCGAAGTCTGTAAGGCTGATATTCTTGACATCTGCGGCCGCAAGCCGATCAAGTCCCTTCTGCATGCCGTAGGTGAATATGCTGACGATGCCGAGCACCTCGGCACCCGCCTCTCTGAGCACATTGACCACCTCTATAACACTGCCGCCGGTCGAGATAAGGTCCTCAACCACGACTACCTTGTTGCC
>JAQXHB010000024.1 GCA_029007015.1 Bacillota bacterium
TCCGACGGTGGTCTTGACCGACTTTACATAGTCATTGCCGAACAACTTAAGCACGCGCAGTGCCTGGCGGTTGATGGCTTCCATCGAGCGAAGCAGTGCCGTTTTCTGGTCAAGCGCCTCGCCGCCGTATGAGCAAAATACTGTGGGTATGCACAGCACGCCGTCCTTAATGAAGGCGTAGGATGTAGCATCCCATGCGGTGTAGCCTCTGGCCTCAAATGTGGCGCGCAGGCCGCCCGACGGGAAGGATGACGCATCAGGCTCGCCCTGAATAAGTTCCTTACCCGAAAACTCCATAATTACCTTGCCCGACTTGGGCGAAATGAAACTGTCATGCTTCTCGGCGGTAATTCCCGTCATCGGCTGGAACCAGTGTGTGAAATGGGTGGCACCCTTTTCAATGGCCCAGTCCTTCATGGCATTGGCTACAACGGTTGCTACGCCCGCATCGAGCTGCTTGCCGTTTTTAATGGTGTTCTGCAGTGCCTTGTAAGTGTCTTTCGGAAGGCGTGCTTCCATAGTTCTGTCATCAAACACCATCGAGCCGAAGATTTCTGTTACTGTACTCATTGACCTTTTCTCCTTTACAATTAAATAACAAACGACAAGGATGTTTATGGATCATTCCATAACGACTTCCTTGTCGCCCGAAAATTCATATAAAAACAAAAAGCCACAGACAAAATCACTTTGTCTGCGGCTTCCTTGTCGCTTTATGTTGGTATTTTACCACCGCGTAACATGTTTGTCAAGAGTTTGACAAAAATAAAATTTGACCAAATTGATTGACAACAGAGGCGATTATTAGTATAATTTTTCAATAAATAGGGTTGTTTGCCGGCGGCAATGCCAAATTGCCGTGTCTGCGAACATTTTTTATGCCCGCACTTTTAAGAGGAGATGTCGATATGATTTATACCGAAAACGAAGTTTTTGATTTCATTGAGCAAGAGGATGTCAAATTTATCCGCCTCGCCTTTTGCGATGTGCACGGCAACCAAAAAAATATTTCCATTATGCCGAGCCAACTCAAGCGAGCATTTACCGAAGGTATATCATTCGACGCGTCTGCAATTTGCGGTTTCGGTGATGAAGTAGGCTCCGACCTGCTGCTTTTCCCCATTCCGTCGACCCTCAATGTGCTTCCGTGGAGGCCGTCGCACGGCAAGGTTGTGCGCATGTTCTGCGACATTCGCCGCCCCGACGGCACTGCTTTCGAGAAGGATTCGCGCCGCATACTTACCAAGGCGATTGAGGCGGCGCGCGAGCGCGGTATATCGGTTGCCTTCGGCGCCGAGTGCGAGTTTTATCTGTTCAAGACCGATGAAAACGGCTATCCTACCCGCGAGCCTTTTGACCGCGCGGGTTATATGGATGTTGCACCCGAGGACAAGGGTGAGAATGTGCGCCGCGAGATTTGCCTGACCCTGCTCGACATGGGCATCACGCCCGAGAGTTCGCATCACGAGGAGGGTCCCGGTCAAAACGAAATCGATGTTCGATACAGCGACGCAATGTCGGCCGCTGACAATGTGATAAATTTACTCTCGGTGGTCAAAGCGGCCGCCAACCACAACGGACTGTACGCCGACTTCTCTCCCAAGCCGCTCGACGGTGAAAGCGGCAACGGCATGCACATCAATATGTCTGTCAAAAGCGACAACGGAGCCGATTACACCGACCGATTCATGGCCGGCGTGCTGGCACACGCCAAGGAAATGACCGCTTTTTTGAACCCGGTGGCCGACTCATACAAGCGATTCGGAAAAAAGAAGGCGCCGAAATACATTACCTGGTCGACCGAGAACCGCTCTCAACTCATTCGCATTCCTGCGGCCAAGGGCGAATACAAGCGCATCGAACTGCGCTCACCCGACCCGACCGCCAACCCGTACATAGCCTTTGCTCTGCTCATTTATGCCGGCCTTGACGGTATTAACAGCAACCTGCCGCTGCCCGATGCTGTAAACCAAAACCTCTACACAGCCGATAGGCAAATGCTTGATAAATTAGACTCACTGCCCTCCACCCTTGATGAGGCAATTGCACTTGCGAGCAGCAGTCGGTTCATTACCGATGTGTTTGGCAAAAACGCATCTGATTTTCTCGGCCTTTAACGGAGGAAACCGTTATGATGACCGGACGAGCAGTACACCGTATGCTTGTCATATCAGCCTCAGACAAGATATACGATTACATTACCGAATTACTACCGGCGAGTGAATTTTCGCCGATTTTGAGGGCTTGCAGTGCCGGAGAGGCCAAGCGAATGCTTGTCTCCGACGCGGTCGATATTGTCATTATCAACACGCCTCTGCCGGACGAATTTGGCACCGACCTGGCTATGGATTTGTCTGACGGCACAGCGGGAGTGCTTCTGCTGGTCAAGAATGACTGTTACGATCAGGTCAACTACCGAGTGGAAAACTACGGCGTGCTGACCCTCGGCAAGCCGAACTCCAAGCAGGCAGTATACAGCGCTATCAGGCTGTTGGCGGCGATGAACAACAAACTCAAAAAGATGGACAAGAAAAACCGTACTCTGATTGAGAAAATGGCCGACATCCGTGTGGTCAACCGCGCAAAGTGGCTGCTGATAGACAACCTGAACATGAACGAGAAGGATGCTCATTACTACATTGAAAAGCAGGCCATGGACTCCCGCCTCTCACGCAAAGAGATAGCCGAAAACATTATACGCACATACGACAAATAGCCAGTATCCAACACTAAGCCGGTATGATAGATTGCTCTCATGCCGGCTTTTGCTATACAAAAATCAGTTCCCCGGCGCAAGCACACTGCGCCGGGGAACTGATAAATAAAACTGTTTATTCTATTCGGTGTCCGACCCTCCGGCCGACGAACTGGTTGGCGCAGTACTGGTGGTCACCGACGGCGTATTGCTCGAAGCACTGCTTGAAGTCTTGCTCGATGTAGTGCTTGAGGCCTTGCTTGAAGTCTTGCTTGAAGTCTTGCTTGAAGTTTTGCTTGAAGTCTTGCTCGAGGTTTTGCTGGAAGTCGTGCTCGTAGTAGTGCCGGACCCTGATGTTGAGGGATTGCCGGCCCCCAGCAACTTGCCACCGTGTGTTTCGCACTGCGGCATATAACTCTTTTTGAAGTAGCCCCATGCGGTCGATGTGCAGCCCGACTTGGCCACACCGCCAGAAACGGTGCAATAGCGGCAGTAAACGACATCATCACAACTGTCAAATGTTGTCTTTTTGAGCGATTTGTGCACCTTTTGCATGACCGGCTTCCACAAGCGCTGAGCCGGATTGGTACCGGACGACAAGCTGGCCATCGACACCGGCGTGTCACATCCAAACCAAACAGCGGCCATGTAGTAGGGCGATCCGCCGATAAACCAGCGGTCCTTGTTATCGCTGGTGGTACCTGTCTTGCCTATCAAATCCCAGCCATTGAATGCGGCCGATGCGCCCGTTCCCGAGCCGTTGTTAACAACCGTCGACAGCAGTCGGTTCATGATATACGCGGTGTCGGCGTCTATCGCCTGCACGCCTTCGCGTTCACGGTTGTCCAAAATTATCTCAGTACCGGCGTAATTGGTTATATAGGAATAGGTGGTCGGCTCGTAGAATACGCCACCGTTGCCGAATGTGGCATAAGCGCCGGCCATCTCGACAGTGGTAACGCCGTATGTCAAGCCGCCCAAAGCCAGCGGAGAAATATCCACATCGGAGAATGACTTGCCGTTGATTTCGACGCTGTCCACAAGGCTCAGCCCGAAGTTCTCGGTAGCATACTCAAATGCCTTTTGGGGTGTAATTTTTTTGACCACCCGTGCCGCCGGCAGGTTGAGCGAGCGCATAATCGCATACTGCACAGTCACCGGACCGCTGGTTGAATAGTCGTAGTTTTTCAGCGTTGTGCCGTTGTGCTTGAAGGTGGAGTTCTCGATTTTTGTCGACCAAGTGATGAGGTTGGTATCGAGGGCGGGCGCATATGCACCGACCGGTTTCATGGTCGAACCGGGCTGACGCTTTGACTGCAGCGCGCGATTCAGACAGCGGCTCTCAGTTTTTTTCCCTCTGCCGCCGTATATGGCGACGATATTACCGTCATAGTCGACCACCGTGATGGCGGCCTGCGCCTTTTGCTTGGTGCCGTAAACGGTCGAGAAATTGGACTCGTTGTTGAACACCTCATCGACCGCATTCTGAACATCGGTGTCCAGAGTCGCATAGATGTTCAATCCGCCCGCGAATATCATATTCTCGGCATAACTCTTGGTGTAGCCCTTTTGCTCCATAAGGTCGGCTATGACCTGCTCTATGACCGTATCGGTAAAGTATGTGTAAACCGACGATTTAGTGGTAGTTTGCTTATCCTCGCCATTTTCCTGAGCCTCTTTGTTGGCAACCTTCTGCGCCGCTTTGCCCTTGAGTTCAACCTCTGACTTGAGCGCATCGTCGCGCTCCTTCTGGCTTATCATGTCGAGTTCGTACATGTTATTGATAATCCAGTTGCGGCGGTTAAGGTGCTTATCCATATTGTTGGTGGGGTCAAAAACACTGGGGCTCTTGGTTATGGCGGCAATGGACGCCGCCTCCTGAATATTCAGTTCAGACGCGCTTTTGTCAAAATAATACTGTGACGCCGCCTCGATGCCGTAAACATTATTATTGAGATATACTACATTCAGGTAGCATTCCATAATAACATCTTTGGCATACAAACTCTCTATCTTGCGCGCACGCATTATCTCGCGAATCTTGCGCATTGAACTGACATCATCGTCGCCGGTCAGATTTTTGACCAACTGCTGGGTAATGGTCGAACCGCCCTGCTCGGTGTCCCAAAAGTGCAGTATCATATTGGCAAAGGCGCCGAAAGTTCGCTTCCAGTCGACGCCGTTGTGAGCGTAAAAGCGCTCGTCCTCGGCTGAAACAAAGGCGTTGACCGCATTTTGCGATATGTTGTTGATGGACACCCACTCGCGGTCCTCGTAATACAGACGCTGGTACTCGGTCCACTCCTCGCCCGACGAATCCTTGACATAAATGGTCGTGGCGCAGTTGAGTTTAAGGTTGTTCAAATCAAAGTCGATGCTGTCGTCAACAAAGCCGAATACATATATGCCAAACGCGCCCACGGCGAGACAGCCGGCAATGACCAGCACCAGAAACACTGCCAATACCGCGCGGCCGAAATGCGCCGCGGCGTGCTTAACGCCCTTGTAACCTTTGCTGTGGACATCGACACCGATTTTGGACATCAGTCCTTCCCATCGGCCAACCTTCTTTTGTCCGGTGCGGCTCGATGTACGGCTCGATGTTTTTTTCGTTTCTGCAGGTACGCGTGTGCGATTTGCGGCAGAACGGCTTGTTTGCGGCGCGCGAGCAGACTGCGGACGGTTGGTGTTTGAACTGCCGTGGCTTGAGCGACTTGAACGGTCGACGCTGTGCGAACTGTTTGTTCTGTCCACAGAATGGCCGCCGGTGCGGTCGACGCCGTTATTAGGTCTGTCCTGATTCACAGTAAAACCTCCTTGCATGGATGAGCGGATGCCGTTTTGATGTGAAAGCCGTCGGCATCGCGCCTTGTCACCATCGTATATATTATACCACATGCGCAAAAATATCAAATTACAGTTTTTTAACATTGGTATCAAATGGTAACAAATCAGCAACTATACAGATTTATTATAACACCTGTCAAAACATTTTTCCAGTACTAAAAATGTTTTATCCGATAATTTGATAAGATTATTGCAAAACAATCGCAAATTGTTAATTATATATTCACAATTTTATGACCACAGTTTGAAATTGAAAGCATATCATATAATTAGCCACAACAAAGGAGAAATCAATATGGATTTGGAAAATAATAATCATAATGAATGGGGCGATGAGCCCAACGGCGTTACTACCGAGCAGTCGACCGACGGCGTGGTCAGCAACTTTGACTCTGCCGATAAGGTCGAACAGACCTCTCTTAGTTATCTGCAGCAGCCCGGTTCCGGCTACACCTACCAAAACGCGGCGCACAGTTACAACCCTCCGCACAGCGCCTTCACTCCCCCTACTCCGCCGGAGGAACCCAAAAAGGAGCCGCGCCGCTTTGGTCTCGGTGCGGTTATAGCGCTTGTGCTTTGCGCGGCGCTCATCAGCGGCAGTGTATCTGCGGCGGTGGTCGGCAACTATATCTCGGCAAACGGCCAATCGGGCTCGTCAGTGTCAACCACCAAAACCGACATCACCATAACCGACCAGTCGACAAATGCCGTTGAAGCGGTTGCATCAGCCGTAACGCCCAGCGTCGTCGGCATACGCGCAACGGCGCAGTCACAGCAGAACATATTCGGCTTCGGCCAGCAGAGCGACTCCTCAGGCAGTGAGGGCTCGGGCGTCATTTACTCGTCCGACGGATATATTATCACCAACTGTCATGTTATTTCATCGGTCATTTCTTACGGCGGCAGTATTGAGGTCTTTCTGCCCGATGACCCGGATACAGCCATTTCGGCAAACCTGGTCGGCTACGATTCATCGACCGACTTGGCTGTGCTGAAAATTGACAAAACCGGTTTGACCGCCATCAAAATCGGCAGTTCCGCCGATTTGACGGTGGGTGAAATGGTCATTGCCGTCGGCAATCCCGGCGGGCTGTCCTTCCTCGGCTCAATCAGTGTTGGGTACATCAGCGGTCTTAACCGCAGTCTGCAAATTGACTCGGTAACCATGACTCTCATTCAGACCGATGCGGCCATCAACCCCGGCAACTCGGGCGGTGCTCTGGTTGATTCCGAGGGCAAACTGGTCGGCATACCTAATGTAAAAATATCCGACGATGATTTTGAGGGCATGGGCTTTGCGATACCGGTCGACACGGTTGTGGAAATTTGCAACGACCTTATCACCAACCAGTCCAAGCCCAAGCCGTACATCGGCGTCGAAATCAGCACCCGCTACACTTCGGCTATACTTGAGCGCATGGGCTATCCGGCCGGTGTTGTGGTTGCCGGTGTAACGACCGGCGGCCCTGCGGCCAACGCCGGCATCAAATCGGGCGATATCATTACCGCTATTAACGGCAACGCAATAACCAGTTACAACGAGTTGTCCGACGCGATATCCAAGTTCAGTGTCGGTGACAAACTGACCGTTACAGTTTACCGCTCCGGCCGCAGTACGGACATCACGGTTACTGTTGGCTCAACCAACAAATAAATATCCCCTTCCATTCCCTTCCATCTCCTTATTTGTTTCGACCCGCGGTTTCGGCCGCGGGTCGAAGCATTTTTCATATAAAAAACTCCGCAACGGGCAAAGTCGCCTGTCGCGGAGTTTTTATTTATCAGCCTCTGCTCCACTTAACACCCTGCGGTGTATCCTCGAGCACGATGCCCATTTCCTTTAACTGGTTGCGAATGGCGTCGGCCGTGGCAAAGTCGCGGTTGCGTCTGGCCTCGGTACG
Organism: Bacillota bacterium; assembly: GCA_029007015.1. Lineage (GTDB taxonomy): Bacteria > Bacillota > Clostridia > Oscillospirales > Acutalibacteraceae > SUG1189. The sequence goes on from JAQXHB010000024.1 coordinate 7,444, forward strand.
CTGTTCGATGAGCGCCTCAACCTCGGCGTCAACATCGTCGCCGTCGTCAGTGTTATACAACAATCCGAGCACGCCGGTCAGTTGGTCAAATGTGTCGAGCGCCGCACGGCAGTCCTCCAGTGACGGCTGGCCGCCGAGCATGGTATTGATTTCCTTGGTCAGGTTAAACAGCGCCGCAATACCGTCGGCGGTGTTCAGGTCATCGTCCATTGCAGTGATGAACTCGTCGACAAAGGGCTCAAACGAATATGCGCGCGTGCCGCTCTCGGCACTTTTTATGCGAAATACCAGATTTTCACGGCAGTTATAGAGTCGGTCAAGTGCCGCGCGCGACTGCTCAAGTATATCGACGCTGTAATTGATGGGGCTGCGATAATGGGACGAAATCATCAGGTAGCGTATGGGCTCATAGCCAAACTTTTCGGCCACTTCGCGCACTGTAAAGAAGTTGCCCAGCGACTTTGACATCTTGCGGTTATCTACATTGATGTAGCCGTTGTGCATCCAGTAGTGGGCAAAGTCCTTGCCGCTGGCCGCCTCTGACTGAGCAATCTCATTTTCATGGTGCGGAAAAACGAGGTCCTGACCGCCGCAGTGTATGTCAATGGTCTCACCGATGTATTTCTGCGACATTGCCGAGCACTCAATGTGCCAGCCGGGGCGACCGTCTCCCCACGGTGACGGCCATGACGGCTCGCCCGGCTTGACCCCCTTCCAAAGGGCGAAGTCCATCGGATTTTCCTTGTGCTCGGAGATGTCGATGCGCGCGCCTGCCTCTAATTCGTCAAGCGGCTGGTGCGACAACTTGCCGTAGTCCTTGAAACGGGCGGCGCGGAAATAGACATCGCCGTTTGATTCATAGGCGTATCCCTTATCGACCAGACGGCCGATGAGGGCAATGATTTCGTCGATATTCTCAGTGGCGCGGGGATGGGTGGTTGCCGGACGGATGTTCAGCCCCTTGGCGTCGGTCCAAAACTCGGCAATATACCGCTCTGCGACCTCGGGTACCGTGATGCCCTCCTCGTTGGCCTTTTTAATCAGTTTGTCGTCAATATCGGTAAAATTCTGTACGAAGTTTACCTCCAGACCGCGCCACTCAAGATAGCGGCGCAAAACATCGAACACGCACAGCGGCCGCGCATTGCCGATGTGAATGAAGTTGTAGACGGTCGGGCCGCAGGCATAAATGCCAACCTTGCCCTCGTTAATCGGTTTGAGTTGGTCACGCGTACGCGTCAGCGTGTTGTAAATCTTAATCATTTCAGTTCCTCCAATTGTTTTTTGAGCACATCTATCTGCCTCTTGAGACTGTCAATCTCGCGAGCAACCGGGTCGGGCATATGCACCTGGTCAAGTTCCAGCCGTACACCGCCCCGCTTGACCACACGCGCCGGCACGCCGACAGCCGTAGAGTCGGGCGGCACCTCTGCCAGCACCACCGCTCCGGCGGCAATGCGCGAATTGTCGCCCACCTTAAACGGGCCGAGCACTTTAGCGCCGGCACCTATCAGCACATTATTGCCGATGGTCGGGTGCCGTTTGCCATGGTCTTTGCCGGTACCGCCGAGGGTGACGCCCTGGTATATAGTCACGTTGTCGCCTATCTCGGCCGTTTCACCGATAACAACGCCGGTGCCGTGGTCGATTACCAGGCCCGAGCCGATGGTGGCGCCTGGATGAATCTCGATACCGGTGCGCCTCGCACAGCGCTGTGATATCATGCGCGCCACAAATTTCATATCATGGCGGAAAAACCAGTTGGCGCGGCGATGAGCACGCACAGCCTTAAGCCCCGGGTACAAAAAGAATATTTCAGCCGATGAGCGCGCCGCCGGGTCTCTGTCCTTAAAGGCGGCTATATCCGCTTTCAGTTGATTAAACATAATTTCACCTGCTCCAAAAGAAATAGCCCCCGTTGCCGCTGTGGGCAACGGAGGCGATTAGTCGCGGTTCCACTCCGATTTATTACTCGAATGACTGATAACGGTGTCGGCCGCGCGGCAATACACAGGACAAAATGTCCCTTCTCTCCGCGTGCTGGCGGGCGCACTTCACAGCGTCACGGTTGCGAACCCTTACAGCCGGTGAGGCTCGCTCTCTGGTACCGAATTATCGCCGCTAATCTTCCCGCTCGGTAGCGCATCTATATTTACATTATATACGACCGAAGCCGATTTGTCTACTCTTTTTTTATTCATCCGCTTACGCGGTCAAATACCTATGAACTCGCGGTTCTCTTTGACATAAATGACGCCGGACACCACCGTCATTACAACCGAGAACCACAGCGCGATGTTGTAAAGCACAACCATCACGGTGCAAACGACCGGCGGTAAAATGCCAAACGACATAAAATACTCAAAGGCCATCGCCATTATGATGGCGGTCATCTGCGACACCGTCTTTATCTTGCCATAGATGTTGGCGGCCACCACTTTGCCGCTGCTGGCGGCCATGTATCTTACCGATGTGACCAAAAATTCGCGCGTCAGCACGATGAAATTTATCCACAGCATACCCCAGCCGATGTCCAGCGCCATAAATGACAAAAACGCGGCGGTGGTCAACATCTTGTCGGCCAGCGGGTCCAAAAACTTGCCCATGTCGGTTATCATATTATATTTGCGCGCAATTTTGCCGTCGATGAGGTCGGTAACAGAAGCGGCGATAAACAATGCCAGCGCCACCAAATAATGCTGCGGAAAATCGACTATAAGTGTCACCATAAATATCGGCGTCATCAGTATGCGCAAAACGGTTAATTTATTTGGAGTGTTCATTTTACACCTCCGATTAAATTTGCTCACCGAGCAGGTCATACTCGATTGTATCGTTAATCATGACGGTTACAATGTCGCCGGCCAAAGGACGCTTATCGGCCGGCATAAAGAATACCTTGGCGTCGATATCGGGCGCGTCGCCGCGCGTGCGGCCGTAACAGCACTTGATGTAACTGTCGTATCCCTCGACAAGCACCTCGACGGCAGTGCCGATACGCTGCCGGTTTTTCTCCTCGATTATGCGCAGTTGAGAGTTCATGATGACCTCGGCGCGTCGTTCCTTGACCTCTTGCGCGATTTGGCCGTCAAATCCGGCGGCCGGTGTGCCCTCCTCGGCCGAATAGGCAAAGCAGCCCAATCGGTCAAAGCGAACCTCCTTGACAAATTCGCACAACTCCGCAAACTGCTCCTCGCTCTCGGCGGGGAAGCCGGTAATGAGGGTGGTGCGCAGTACGGCATCGGGCAGTACCGAGCGAATTTTGCCAATCAGTGCAGTCAGGCTCTCGCGGTCGCCGGTGCGATTCATGCGCGAGAGTATCTCGCCGTTGACATGCTGGAGCGGTATGTCAAAATAGTTGCAAATCTTGGGCTGACGGGCCACGGTGTCAAGCAACTCATCGGTGATGCGGTCGGGGTAGGTATAAAGTGTGCGAATCCACTCGATGCCGTCAATAGCACACAACTCATCGAGCAGTTGCGGCAGCAGTGAATGACCGCACAAATCGGTGCCGTAGTTGGTCGTATCCTGTGCTATGACCACCAGTTCTTTAACCCCCGAGCCGGCCAGACGCCGCGCCTCGGCAACGACACTGTCCATCGGACGCGAGCGAAAACTGCCGCGTATCGACGGTATGGTACAATAGGTACAGCAGTTGTCGCATCCGTCGGCAACGCGCAAATAGGCGGTGTAAGGCGGCGTAGTCATCACGCGATCGCCCTCAAGCGGCGCGTCGGTCTTATCACCGAAGCAGACCACCCTCTCGCCGTTGCAGACGCGACCGACAATGTCAGCAATGTCGTCATTCTTGCCGATTCCGACCACCGCGTCAACCTCAGGAAACTCCTTTGCCACTTCATCGCGGTAGCGCTCGGCCAGACAGCCGGTCACAATCAGCCCGCGCAGATTGCCGTACTGCTTATTGGCCGCCACATCAAGAATATTGTCTATAGCCTCGCGCTTGGCGTCCTCGATAAAGCCACAGGTGTTGATAATGACAACATCGGCTTCGCTCTCATTCGGTGTCAGTTGATACCCTGCTTCAGCCAATTTGGCCAGCATTAACTCGGCATCGACCTGATTTTTTGGACAACCAAGCGACACCATTCCCACTTTGATAGACATTATGTAAACCTCACTCAATAGCCGTAATCATCACTCTCGGCGTAGCGCGCCAGGGCGGCGCGAATATCGCCGTAGCCAAAACCGCGCCTCGCCAGAGAATTTATAACGCGCGCCATCGCCTTTTCATCGCCGGATGACAGTTTGCTCGCATATTTCTTTGCAATCAACTTATCAAGTTGGTCACCGGCGTCGACCGATTGCAGTCGCACAGCGTGTTCGGCCGTGTCACGCTCGATGCCCTTAGCCGCCATCTTGTAAATTGCCGAAGCGGCCGAAACGCCCTGATTGAGCAGGCTTTCGGCCAGTCGCTCGGCATACCGCTCATCGTCGACGAAGTTGAGTTCGACCATGCGGTCGACCACCTTTTCTGCCGCGGCGCGCCCAAAGTCGCACGCCAGTTTATCGGTCAGTGCGCGGCGCGAATAATCCCGCCTCGACAGCAAGAACAGCGCACGCGAGTGGGCACGCTTATAGGCCGACAGCGCGCACAACTCATCCAGTTCAGACTGTGTAAGTTCGCTGTCCTCGCGCAATCCCCACTCGTCGCAGGCGGCTCGGTCAATAAGTAAGCAGCCGCGCTCATCGGCCGAGACTCCTTCTGCCTCGGCCGGCTCGTCAAACTGCACAGCGTACAGCCCCTTGCGGCGTATGCCCAGTTTAATAACCCTCATCAATCCTCAACATCCACATCAAGATTGACCTTTGACTCCACGGGTTTCGGCGCCTCGGGAGCCGGCTCGGCCGCCGGTGCAGACGGCGCCCTGCCGCCACTCTTTTTCTTTTCCATTTCCTCGGTCAGTTTAGCCGATACCTCGCCTTTAAGTTTCTCGCAGAACTCGGTATTATCCTCTAAATAGCGCTTAACATTATCGCGGCCCTGCCCCAAACGCTCCTCGCCGTAATAGAGCCATGCGCCGCTTTTCTTTATGATGCCGTACTCGATGGCCATGTCCAGTATTTCGCCGGTGCGCGAAATGCCGGTGCCGTACATGATATCAAACTCGGCCGTCCTGAAGGGAGGAGCCACCTTGTTTTTGACCACCTTGGCCTTGGTATGGGTTCCGATAATCTCGGTGCCGTTCTTGATGACCTCGCCGCGGCGAATCTCGATACGGACAGATGAATAAAACTTAAGCGCGCGGCCGCCCGGTGTGACCTCGGGATTGCCGTAAACGACGCCCACCTTTTCGCGTAACTGGTTGATAAACACTACAACACAGTTGGACTTGGATATAGCGGCGGTCAGTTTGCGCAGTGCCTGCGACATAAGTCGAGCCTGAACACCGACATGAGAGTCGCCCATATCGCCCTCGATTTCGGCGCGTGTGACCAGCGCCGCCACCGAGTCAACTACAACAACATCCAGCGCGCCCGAGCGAACCAACTGCTCGGCTATTTCGAGCGCCTGCTCACCGGCATCCGGCTGTGACACCAGAAGCGAGTCGATATCGACGCCCAAATTGCGCGCATAAATCGGGTCAAGCGCGTGCTCGACATCAATGTAAGCCGCCTCGCCGCCCAGTTTCTGCGCCTCGGCAACAACATGCAGTGCTATGGTCGTTTTACCCGATGATTCGGGCCCGTAAATTTCGATGATTCTGCCTCTCGGCACACCGCCTATTCCAAGCGCCATATCCAGCGCGATGGAACCGGTCGATATTGCCTCAACATTCATCGCGGCATTTTCGCCCAGTTTCATTATGGAGCCCTTACCAAATCGCTTTTCAATCTGTTCAAGGGCTGTCTGCAGGGCGGTCTCCTTTGAATTTGCGGCAGAGGTAGTTTTCTTTTCAGCCATATTGTCACTCCGTTATTCTTATTTTTTGCGGGCAATTACAACACGGTCATTGCCGCAGAGGTCCTTTTTGACTTCGGTATCAAAACCAGCGTTGCCGAAAATTTTGCACACATCATCGGCTATGTCGTAACCGATTTCGACAGCGATGAAGCCGCCGTCATTGAGCAGGCACGCCCAGTTGTCAGCAATGCTGCGGTAGAAGTCGCATCCGTCGGCGCCGCCGTCAAGCGCAGTCACCGGCTCGGACTTGACTTCGATTTGCAAATCGGCCAGTTTGTCGGTTTGAATGTAGGGCGGATTGGCCACAATGACATCGTACTTGCCGAAACTGCCGTCGGGCGCGGTCAGCACATCGTACTTGCGGGCGTGAATATGCGCAGGCACGCGGTGATAGTCGATGTTGCGCTCAAGGTAATCCATCGCCTCGTCATAATATTCGACGGCTGTTACATCGGCCGTTTTGTGATTTTTAACTACCGCGACCGCAATGCATCCCGAGCCGGAGCACAAATCGAGCAGTTGCGGATTTTCTTTGTCGGCAATGCCCTCCAGCACGCAGTCGACCAGCAACTCGGTGTCCTGACGCGGCACCAGCACGCCCTTGCCCGTGTGGATGAGTTCAGAGTAAAACTCCCACTGGCCCAGCACATACTGAAGCGGCTCGCCGGCAATGCGTCGCTTAATGTCGCGGTCAATCCAGCGCAGGCGGTGCTCTGCCAGCATGGCCTCGGCATGCGATAAAACAAATTCGCGTGTTTTATTGCAAGCCGAAGCAATTATCTCAGCCGCCTCGTAACTTGCATTTTCGATACCGGCATCTTTGAGCATACCCGTAGCCTCGCGATATACTCCTCTAACTGTTCTGTTTACCATTTGTCTACACTCCTATCTTCGGGTATAACCCTCGTCAAAGCATCTATCGCAACCTCAATCATACTGTCGTCCGGCTCCTTGGTGGTCAGTCGCTGCAGCCACACGCCGGGCGCCGATATGATTTTCGTAACAACATTATCATGTCGGCCGCAGAACCGTATCAGTTCGTACCCGATGCCGCATATAATCGGCAGTAACACTATTTTCAGCAGTATCCACAGCCATGAATTGGCCGCCAGCCACGGAAACGGAATAACGATGAGAGAATAAAACAGTATGCTGACAATGAGCATGAGTATCATAAACGATGTGCCGCACCGAGGGTGAAAGCGCTTTTGATTGCGCACATTCTCGACTGTCAACTCCAGCCCCTTTTCGTAGCAGAATATGCTCTTGTGCTCGGCCCCGTGGTACTGAAACACCCGTCGTATATCCTTCATCATCGATACAGCAGCGAGATAAATAACAAAGATGGCCATTTTGACCACGCCCTCAATCAGCACCCGCCATGCGTCAATGCGGCCGCCCGTCATCATGTTGATAAGGTCAAACAGTTTGCTTGGCAGAACAAACATGAGCATCAGGGCGACAACGACGCCGAGGACTACCGATACGGCCATTACCGCCGAAGCGACGGCCTCCTCTTTTTTCTTCTTTTTATCGTTATCGGTGTCCTCCTGCTTATCTTCGGTGACCGCGTTATCAGACTCGCCGGAAGCATCGGCGCCGTCTGCGTCGGCCGCGGCGTCAGCCCCATCTTTAAGCGAGTCGGACAAATCCACCGACAGCATCAGTGCCTTGTACCCCGTTATCATCGACTGAACAAAGTTAACCACGCCGCGTATTACCGGCAGTGTCAGCAACTTTGGCTTGGGTCGGCCGCTGTCGGCAAGGTCCTGTGATACGATGGTGCCGTCCGCCTTGCGACAGGATATGACCGTTTTAAAGGGCCCACGCATCATGATGCCCTCGATAAGCGCCTGAACGCCGATGCTGGTTTTTTTGCACACGCCGTCCTTGCACTCATTTTCCTTACTCATAAGCATTTCTCCTTAACTGATGCTGTCTGCCGCGACGGTGTCGTGCGGCAGTTGAGTTTCAATCGGCAGTGTTATCATAACCGTCGTGCCGACATTTTCCTCAGAAGTTATCTCCAGTTCACCGCCGTGGAAGTGAACTATCTCGCTGACAACAGCCAATCCTATGCCTGAACCGCGCACAGTGGTATTTGCTTTGTAAAACTTCTCGGTGACATGCTCGATATCTTTATCAGGTATACCTATACCGGTATCCGCCACCGTTATGCGTGCGGTGCTGACAAATACCTCGGCCGATACGGTAACGGTATCGCCGCTGTTTGAATACTTAATCGCGTTGTCAATAACATTGATGAACACCTGCTTGAGCCGTCCGGCGTCACCGATAACTGTCGGTGTGACCATCGGCTCGGCGTAATTTAAGGTGATACCGTTTTTCGCAGCGGCGTGCTGATACATGTATACCGCCTCGCTGAGTTCGGCAAACAAGTCGGTGCGCTCCATTCGGTAACTCATGCGGCCCGACTGCATACGCGAAAAGTCGAGCAGTTCTTCAACCAGCCCCGACAGACGCTCGGTCTCGCTTATGATGACACCGACGCCTCTGTCGACCAACTCTTTGTCAGACGGGCCGGCCGACTGAATGGTCTCGCCCCAGCCCTTGATGGCCGTCAGCGGCGTGCGCAATTCGTGCGAGACCGACGATATAAATTCATTTTTCAGCCGCTCGGCTTCTTCCAATTCGCCCGCCATGTAGTTGATGGTGTCGCACAACTCACCCATCTCGTTATTGTCGCGCACATCAATGCGCGCCTTCAGGTCGCCCGTTGCGATTTTACGCGCGATGGTGCTGACCTCACGAATGGGCTTGACTATCGACTTTATAAAGAAAACGCCGGAAAAGACTTCTAACAGTATTATCACAAGACCGACAAAGGCTATGATACTGGTTATGATGAACACCTGACGGTCAATGCGCTCCATTGAAGCCAAGCACCGCACTGCGCCTACCTTGTTTGAGTTGTAATCGGTCAGTATGTAACACGACGACATAACCCGCTCGTTATGGTCATTGACCGTAACGGTGTTGGCTGTATTGGAACTGCTTTTGAGCGCCTGCTCATAGTCCTCGCCCGGCTTTTCATCGGTGTAAAAACCGCTTGTAGACAGTATGATGGCGCCGGACGCATCAATTATCTGCACCTCGACGCTGTTTTTCATCGGAAACTGCTCGGCCATCAGGCGCGCTTCAGCCGCAAAGCCGGCCGAATCGGTGACGCTGAGCCGGTCAAATGACACCGCAACACTGTTCAGGTAATCGGCCACGCGGTCATTGTAGTAGTTGCTTATGACGGCGCTCAGAGTAATGACCAGCACGGTCACGACGCACGCCAATATAACAATCAGGTTTATCACCCAACGGCGTGTAACGCCCTTGACCTTGATAGCAACCTCCACGCTGACAACCTCCCTTCCCGTTTAAAAATGTCGGGTATTCACTGCTCGGTTGACCACTTGTATCCCATGCCCCAAACGGTCAGCAGGTGCCTGGGTGTCGATGGCTCATCCTCGATTTTC